>JAEOTS010000052.1 GCA_016839745.1 Promethearchaeota archaeon | reverse complement strand
TCATTTGGATCAACGCTATTTTGATACCATAAGGGTGAATCTCTCAATTTTAAATATGAATCAAAAGTGTCAAATGCATCTATATCATCCTTCAGTAAAGTTTTATATAGTAACAGATTGTCAACAGAGTATACTTTATCATCAGTTACTACTCCTAGATTATTACCTTTTCTATAGTACGTTTCTATATCCATATCTATATCGGATTTATACTTAGAATTAAAAAAATTCCAAATCTTGGTAAAATTAACTTTAAAAGGATCTACAAAAATTTCTGGACCTGCTGACAGGCCAAGGTCAATTGTATCAAAATTATTATCATCGTGAGAAAATTCGTTTCTCTCAGAGTTGCCATCTTGTAATAGATTATCATTAAAATAGAAAACATTAAAAATAAACAGAACAAGGAAGAAAGTGCAAAAGAGAATTTTAGTATTTCTATTTCTCCTTTTACTTTTTAACCTTAAAGCAAAAATGTTATTGAAATTCATAATAAATCTACAAGTGATCCAAATTATTTTTTATTATTTATGTATTTTTTAGAAAAATGTTCTTCTCTTTAAAATTTTTTTCTGAAAACCTCTGGTGTTCAAGGATATTTTGACTTTATTTTTTATTATTTGTTATCAATGTAGTCTAAAATTTCTGAAATTAATACTCTCTCTTGTTCCATTGTATCTCTATATCTAATAGTGATCGTATCATCATCTAAAGAATCATAATCTATTGTTATGCAATAAGGCGTTCCTAACTCGTCTTGTCTTCTATATCTCTTACCAATTGATCCCGCAGAGTCAAAAAAAGAAGTTATTCTATGATCTAATAATAATTTATGCACTTTTTTTGCTAGATTTAGTATAATTTCTTTATTTTTCACTAGTGGAAATACAGCAACAAGGTTAGGAGCAAGTTGGGGATTTAAATTTAAGACTATTCGTTCATCTACTACATTAAAAGTAGTTTCAAGAAGAGTATAGATGATTCTATCGGGGCCGAATGCAATTTCAAGTATTTGGGGAATTTCTTTTGAGTTTGGATCAGTTCCCATCGGAATTTTAAAGTTTTGATTTGAAAATTCCTCGTGTCGTTTCAAATCGTAGTCTGTCCTATCGTGGATACCGCAAATTTCAACCCATCCAAATTGTTCAGTATTTATTTCTAAATCCCAAGCATCATCAGCATAGTGAGCCATTTCATGAGGGGAATGTTGTCTTAATCTAATTTTTTCTTCCGGAAATCCCAATATTGAAGTTAGATGATACCCTAGAAAGAGGCAATAAGCAAAGGCTGGTTTTTTAAGAATCTTAGTATCTACTGCTTCTTTTAGAGAGATTTTACTAGGTACAATTATTTTTTTTTCTTGAGATTTCCAATCTAATAATGGCAATAGATTTTGACTAATTTCATCATATTCTTCGAAATTTAATTCTTGCTCCTTTCCAATAAATAATTGAATTTCGAATTGATCAAAAGCCCTCATTCGAAGAACTAATTGTCTAGGAGAAATCTCATTTCTAAACGCTTTTCCATATTGAAATACTTTTATAGGGTATTGCCTACGCGCGTCTTGATTTAAACGATTAAATAAGAGATAGGTTGTAGTCGCGGTTTCTGGACGTAAGTAAGCAGTTACACCATTTCCAACAGAAGTTTGCAGCATTAAATTATATTCCTCAATTTTTTCAAAAGGAGTATCACATTTTGGACATTTAAATCCATGTTGCTTCAATATTTTATCCATATCCTCAAAAGATAAACCGTCAATTGAATTATTTGGAAGCTGTTCTTGAAGAAACTTATCTGCTCTTACCATCGTTTCACATTTTTTACAACGAAAAACAGGATCTATAAATCGTTCTAAATGACCTGATGCTTCCCATACGATTTTGGGCAAAATTTCTGGACATTCCACTTCATTAAATCCGTACGCTCTTAGTTCACATCTGAATATTGATAATATGTTGTTTTTCAAAGCCTTTCCCGCTGGACCATACGAATAAAATCCCGCTAATCCCCCATAGATTTCTGGAGAGGGGCCCCAAATAAACCCACGACGTCGTAGTAATGAATTAAAAGCGTCAATCTTATCCTCAATCTTCATTTTTATCAAATCCTTACATTAATAGTTAATAGAATTATTGTTAATATTTGTATTTTAATATTATAAGTTAGATTAAAGGTTGTATTCGGTAATGAGATACAAATTTTATAAAGTAAATTTTTATATAACCTATATGATAGTATTATTATAATTTTAAGTTTTAAATTCAAATTAACTAGTATATAAAATTAATCGATGATCTATTATGATTTTTCAAGATATTCCTTTTCAATTTTTTGACATTTGGGACGGTATTGAGTCGGGGCTTTATTACGCAATAGTAGGCTTTTATTTTCTAATATTTGCATACTTCCTCTTAATGAGATTTAGGATTTCGAAAAAATTATTTTGGTTATACTTTTCAATTTTGTTCTTATTTCTAGCTGCTGGAAGAGGATTTTTCATCGTGTACTATTTTTACGCTCCAGAACTAATAACTACGATGAGCCCTTTAGAGTTAGTTGGATTACTTATGACTCTTTATCGATTAGCTACCTTTTCTACTTGGATGGGAATTGCGTGCTTGATGGGCGTTTTTGGTACTCTGATTTTTCCTCCTTTTACAGAAACTGAGGATGTCTCAGAAAAGGAGGGGTTCAAAGCAAAACTAGAACAAATTTTAAAGCATAAAAATGTTCGAATTTTACTTAAAATATGTTTAATTGCAATCCCTATTATAATTGGTATTCTTGTTTTAACGCTACCAGATGCACTTCTTATGGATCCGGATTTAAAAGATGGTTATGGCTTATCCATTCAATTAATAACTTGGTTTGGATATCCTGCGGGTAGATTCGTTGTTAACTTTATATTGTTACCTTTGATGGTATTAGTCATTCCAATTCTTTTCGTTTATTTAGCCAAAAAAACATTTGGAGTCCTAAGACGATCTTATGCCTTGAACGCGATAGGATTCTTTATCTATTTTTCTGGAAGAATAAGTCAAGGGATACTTGAAACTCTTGGATTTCCTCATGTTGAGGCTATTTTACCCCCTCTATTAATCTTACTCTCATTACTCATAATCGTAATTGCGAATAATTACGAACAACTTAGATAATTTTCTAATTTTTCTTTTAACCTTTATTCTAAAAAATAATTTTAAATAAAATTTTTAGTATTAATTAATTAGATTATTTTAAACCCTATTATAAATTAAATTTAAATCAGAAGAGCTCATTTTATGTCAATACATGGAAATCAATATATTTTACCCCTATTTAATACCCCTCAGACTATACCTCAAATTAATGAATTTGATGAATTAGCACTAGCATTTTATTTATTAACAAAAGATTTAAAACCCGATGAGAAAATCGTATCATTTTCTAGATTATTATGGCCATTCCTCTGTGTTCAAGGTGTTATTAGCACCCATATAATCTTAGATGGGTTAAATGTTTTTTCGAAAAAAGGAAAACTTTCTAATCCGCCTCGACAACCTTTAATCGGGCATCTTTTAAGAAACATAGAGAATCGAACACAGATTGAACAATTAAAGAAAATTACCGAAGTTTTGAATTATGCAGATAGTGAAGCAGAATCTTTAGGAGAGAGCGAAGAATCAGAATTTCAGAAACTAAAAATAGCTTCCCTAATTAATCCCGAATTTCTTCAAACTCTAATAAAATTATTACCATTTACTGAATATAAACCCGTTGCGGATTATATGCCTTTAGAAACGAATTTTACAACTGAACAAGCTTTAGAGATTGCAGATAAATATCGGAATTCAATTGACTATATGAAAGGTAATGCTTTAAGGTGGAACACCCAGATAGAATTGATTAGTAAAGAAGTAGATAAATGGTTAATTGATATTAATGTTCAATTAAAAGACATTAATTCCCGTTTCTCTTCTCAGATTACGAAAACATCCCAGTTAATTGATTCAGGTCAAATTAAAGATAAAATTGCTTTAGAAAGCGATAAAATTGACCAATGGAAAGTAGCTGAGAAAAGAAGAGTAATTGAAAATATTTCTGTATTATTTAAAACAGCAGAAAGACAGTTAGAAGATATAATAAAAAAAAATAAAAGCTTTACACATACAGAGATACTGAAAGGTAAGGTTTTTAACGATCTCACTAAACCTTTTGAAAACCACTTTAAATATTTAATAAACGAAGGCAATAATTTTGTAAGTTCAATTACATCTTTAACACAGAAATACATGGAATTGAAAGAACGCGCTTTTGAAATTGACACCGAAGAAGAAAAAAAATTGGAAGAGTTTAAATCCTCATTAGACATGAAACTTCAAGATAGAGATAAAAATTTATCTGCTTTTGAGGAAGAAAAACAAGTAAAAATCTCAGAAATTAGAGCTCTACAAAATGAGATTGAAGATTTTTATTCCCAGATAAAAGTTATTGTCCAAACTAAAAATGGAAATTGCTTGCAAGAAGCCCAGGAATTAGTATCTTGGTCGTTAGCTGATAACCAATCAGAATTATTTTCTCGACCAATAGTATGGATATATATGCCATTATATGTTATGTTTGTTGAAAACGAGCAAAAGATGGAAGAAAAAATGGTCTCAGTTTTCCCAGGGTTTGTTACAAACGATCCGAACAACATATATAAAGAAATATCTGGAGCTATGCTCAACTTAAAACAAGCTGTTACTGAAAGAGTTGAAGAAGATATGGCACTGAGATCGAATTTTGAATTTTCATGTGAAAATAGGAATATTCTTGAGGATTTGAGTTTAAGTAAGAAAATTCAACAAGGGATTTCAATTTTAAGAAAAAGTGCTATAATAAACGGTGACATGGAAAAAGAAATTAAAAGTAAATTAGATTCTATACTAAATCATTAAATTTTCTTCTCTAAAATTATATATAATATTTATTTCTGCCTAACTCTTTATATATTTAGTAAATTAGAATTTTTGTGGTTTGTTAGGTTTAAATTATGAAGAAAAAATTGAATTTAAAAAAAACCCAAATTCGTAGCTTTTTTCTAGCATTTGAAAAGAAAAATATAACGGAAAAAGAGATAGAGAACGAAATACTCACAACAGGATTGGAGTACATTCAAATGAAACTTCCAGTTTCTAAAATTACACCTGAAGTTGAGGAAGAACTTAAGAATAAAGTAGAACATAATATCCTTCAAGCCAAAATAAGGGAAGCTAAGTTGGAAGATCTAGATAGTGTTATGTATTTATATAATAGAAGTTGGCTTGTTTCAAGCACACCATTTAGGCCTATAAAGTTAGAAACTTTAAAAATTATTTATGAATATCCAAACACCTTATTTTTAATTGCGAAAGCATACGGATCTGATGCTGCTTTTGTAATACTTGATTATGAAGGACCAAACAAAGAATATGGAATAATTGCTGGACTTGGGGTAATACCACGTTTTCAAAGGAAGGGGCTTGGAACGGTAATAGGATTGGCGGCTTGGAATCACTTTAAACAAAAAGGTGTAAAAGAACTGAGGTGCGAAGTATATAAAAACAATGTCGTTTCTTATAATTTCATTAAATCCATTGGATTCGTAGAATTTGCTAGAAAAACATATAAAAGTGAAGATTTCTATACAAATTCGGAAATTTAATGATTAAAGTAAAGGTGGAAATTTAACGGTAAAGCTTAAAAGTATTGAAATCGTAAAAGGATTCTCAATATTGATAATTCTTTTTTCAAATTCTATAAATTATTGGTTAGTTTTTGGAGACGAGTTAAAATATATTTACGGTTTTATTATTACCATTTTGTCAGTGATAGGTCCATCTTTATATATTTTTGTAGGATCTCTCTCAATTTCCTTCACACTAAATAAAAAAATGGGAACCTATCCTGAAAAAATATATCGAAATAAAATCTTAAAACAGGCTCTTTTTCTAATTTTAATAGGAAGTTTATATAACATAATATTAAATCCGAATTTATCATTTCCCATAAATTTATGGGGTTGGAACATCCTTGTCTTTTTAGGATTCTCTCAAATTATGTGTTATTTGGCATATAAATTGGTAAGATGGGCAAGACTTGTAATCGGTTTAAGCATAATTTTTCTAACACCTGGATTTCGAGAATTACTATTTATCGAAAAAGATACAAATTTAATTATGGAAGTAATACATTTTTTGATTGTATCTCCCTTTCCTAATTATTCACTGCTACCCTTTGCTTCAATTTCTTTTTTTTCTGCTGTTTTCGGTGAATTCATATTCGAATCAATCGTTTTAAATTCAAACAGGGCAAATTTGCACTCAACTCATTCCATTATAAAATATAGTCTAGTTTTATTAATATGTGGGCTATTACTTCCATTTATAAATATCGGTCTAGTAGTAGGAGCAGATAATTTTAATCCCTCTAAGTATCCCTTTCTAGAAGCAGTTCCCTTATTAATAACTCATACTATATTATATATCCCCGGATTGCCATTATTTTTATTAAAGGGCACCCCTTCTAATCTATTTTTATTAATGGGATTAGCATTGCTTATTTTTGCAATTTTTTATTATTATTCAGATGTATTACATAAGAATAGCAAACTTTGTCGTATTTTAAATATCTACGGAAGACATTCAATAACCATATTTTTCGTTCAATTTTTATTCATTTTGATTTTATATCAAAAAGTAATATTACTTCTGTTTTTTCCATTCATAATACTCTATATCACCATTTTAGGAGCGTTATTTTTTCTATGGCAGAAAAATGGAAAATCAATCCTTTCATTAGATTGGATAATGGATAAAATAGGCGGGAAAACTAAAGACTAGATACATCAAAATCATTGTCTTTCAAAGAGTTAATTTTTTCTGTAACGATGTTCTTATTGTGTTCGTCTTCTATTTCAGCATAAAAATCTTTTGCTCTTTCAAAATTACCTAAAGCTTGCTCAAACATTTGCTTAGAAACATAAATATCTCCTAATTTATTTAGAATTTCTGCAGCCATCTTTGGGTTGTTTAAATTTTCAAAGATTTCTAAAGCTTCTTCATAATATACTATTGCTTTTGGCTCATCTTGGATATAATTTTGGAAAATAGTTGCTACATGATATTTCATTTCACCTATCTTTAACTTGTCCCCAAATTTTTGATAAATATCTTTTGAATAACTATAGTAATCGATAGCCTTACCATCCTCTCCTTTTAATGAATAAAATTCAGCGATCGCTTCTAAGACTATTCCTTCTTTAATGTTTTCTTGAACTTCAAATGTTCTCACTGCCTCTAAACTTTTCAAAAAGTAATCTTCTGCCTCTAAATCATTATCCCATAGAGAATATAAATGCCCTAAGTAAAGAAAACACTCCCATTCCAACTTTTTCTTTGTAAAAAGAGAAATTTGGTCTTTAATTGTATCAATTAGCTCTACTACACTTGTTAAGCAATTATAAGACTGATCGTAATAGTCTTCTCCAAGATAATAATACAATTTGCCATACTTGATGCGTGTTTGGATAACTCCATAAATATCGTTAATTTTCGTAAAAAATTCCAAGTTTCTTTTCAATATTTTCTTAATACGATCAAAGTCTTTTAAAGAAAGCAAAACTTCGACTAAATTACTAGAAGTTTTTATAGCGTCTACTTCCAAATTTTCCTTTTCAGCTAGGTTTAATGCATCCTGATAATATTTGTAAGAGTTTTCTAAATCATTAATTAAATAATACACATTACCCAAGTTATTCAAAACTTGGACTTTCTTTATATTATCGTTAATTTCTTCTAAGGCGCTAAGAGCTCTATCAAAATGGTAGATAGCTTGATCAAAGAATCCAGTTTCCTCGTGAATCAAACCTAATTCGTTGTGACATATAATCACATTTAAGAAATCTTTTTCATCAAGAAAGTTTTCCAAAGCAACTTCTAAATTTTTTAAAGCATTTGGAAAATCTCTCTTTTTATAAAACAAACTTGCTTTCCTCAAAAGAAGATTACCCATATTTTTTCCTAATTTTTCGCTCTCGGTAAGTTGATCTTCCAGTTGAGTAAGCTCAAGTTCGATAGAATCATCATCAATAACATTGATATCGTAGTAATCTTCTTCTTCTTCGAAATCGTTTGAACGGTATGGGCCACCATCATAAGGAGAAAATAGCTTTTTATTAAGTTCCTCGTCAATATTTGTAATTAAAGGTTTATTACAATTACGGCAATAGGTCCAATAACTTTCGATTGGCTCCTTACAGAATGGACAATTAATCATTACAAAGCGATGTTTTATTTATACTCGTTTAATTAAAAATGAAAATTCGTTCATATATAATTTTTTAAAAACTCATTTAAAACTTGATTGTTATACTATTTCATTATTGCTAGTTTTTTCTACGGTTCATATATGTGGTTAACTCTTTGTTTATTTCTTCCTCACTTAAACCTAAAGAATTTAAAAGGATTCTTATCTGATGAATTGAGTTTTTTGCTTTTATTTCTTCAGCAATGCTCAAGGCTTTAATGTACGTTTCTTTTGCTTCATGCATTTCACCCTGATAAACTAGAATCTCCCCAACATAACTTAATCCCTTTAGAATTAATTCCGTATAATTAGAATCAATAGCTTTATTTGTTCCTTTTTTAAAATAGAGAAGTGATTGATAATAATCAGTTTCATTTTTTTTTAGAATACCTAAATTAAAATAAGAAACAATTATACCCTTGAAATCTTCTAATTCTTTAAAAGCTTCAAGAGATTTTTTATAGAGTTCTAAAACAATATCCCAATTTTCTTGTATTTCATAGATTTGAATTAAATTACCTAAACAGTCAAGTAAACTGTATATATCATGGTTATCGGAGCATAAAGCGCTACATTCAAGTAAAACATCGCAGGCTTTATCAAATTTGTTCAATTTGATGAAACTATTACCAATTCCTTTTAAACATGTGATTTGCTCTTGAACCTGCTTTAATTCATCATATATATCGAAAGCGTTTTCATAGAATTCAATTGATTTCTGGTAATCCCCCTTTTTATAAGAAAGTGTACCTAGTACTCCATACACAGCTGCTTGTCCTAATCTATCTTTTAGTACTTGAAAATGTTTTAAGCATAACAAATAATTCTTTTCGGATTCATCAAATAATTCTAATTGTAGCTGAATTAAGGCAATATCACTTAATTCTTGGAAATAGTTGGAATCCTTACCAATTTGTTCCAATTCCTTCAAATAAACTAATTTTTCTTTTAGAAGGAACTCTAATTCTTCACGGGTGTATTCTTCTTTGTCTTCAGCCATAAATAAGAAGGAAAACTAATTAATTTTAATATTATTACTATTTGTATAAAATTTCTTCTAAAATCTCAGCTGCATTCTTCACACAATGAAAACATTTTTTTTCAAATAATTCATTTTGACTGAAATACTCCATACCTTCAGATGTGTTAATATCACAACCTAGTATTTCTTTACAAATCATCGAACTATTTCTTTCTTGAAAATGGTTAGAAAATTCGTTTAAAACCTGATAGGTCTTATCTTTCGCTTCTTGATCCTTGTTTAATCCCATTCCATTTTTAAGTCCAATAACCATATACGCTCCAGTCACAGCTCCGCAAGTTCTACCACTACGTCCCATTCCGCCTCCAAATCCGGTAGATATTTTCAAAGCTATATCTCGATCTAATCCATAGTGAGGTGCATAAGTACCGAAGATTGATTGAGCGCAATTGAAATCCTCTTTAAAGCTTGAGAGAGCTTCTTCTATTCTCGACATTATAAATGACTACATTTTATTATGAATAATACATTTTAAACCTATAAGAAATATAAAATTTCTTATCTATTATATATGTAGAGATAGATTAAGTAAACAATATCTGAATTTAGGTATTTTGTATGAAAGTAAAGGCAAGATTATTCGAGAAACTTGATGAAAATAAGGTTAAATGCCATGTATGTGCTAATGAATGTACTATCCTACCTGATAAGGTAGGAATATGTAGAACAAGAAAAAATTTTGAAGGAGAACTGTACTCCTTAATTTACGGTTCTATGATATCATCGGGCAGTTTAGATCCAATTGAAAAGAAACCTCTTTACAACTATTGGCCAGGTGCAACGGCTTATTCGATTGCATCTATTGGGTGTTCTTTTAAGTGTCAAAATTGCCAAAACTGGTCTATTAGCCAAGCAAACCCAACGGATAGCGGGAAAGATGGTTTTTACGACCTTAAGGGATACGAGGACCGTGGAATGTCGTTAGTTGAAATGACGCCCGAACAATTGGTGAAAAAAGTCGTTAAAAGCGGTGCTAAAACACTAGCATATACATACAACGAACCACTTATTTGGCATGAATGGATCTTAGATACCACTAAATTGCTTAAGAAAGAAGATATAAAGACTATATTAGTAACGAACGGGTATTCTACACCAGAAGCTACAAAGGAGTTAATAGAAGTCGGAATAGATGCTGCTAATATAGATTTAAAATCTATGTCAGATGAGTTTTATAAAACTATCTGTGGTGCTAAATCAGTACAACCCGTATTGGACACAGCAAAAAGATTTAAAAGCAACGGGATTCATGTAGAAATCACAAATCTAATTATTCCTGACTTAAACGATAGCGATGCTGAAATCAAGTTGCTCTCAAATTGGATTGTTGAAAATCTTGGAGATGACACTCCTACTCACTTCTCCGCCTATCATCCTGACTTTAAACAACCTTCTATGAAAAGAACTCCGTTTGAAACGTTAGACAAAGCGTATAAAATCGCCAAAAAAGAAGGTATAAATTATGTGTACGTTGGGAATATAAGTCACGAAAAAGGAGGAAATACTTACTGTCCAAACTGTAATCACTTAATTTTGGGTAGGAGTGGCTACAGGTTCTCAAAAATTGATATAATGGATTTAAAAAAATGTCCTAATTGCCAATACGATTTAAGTAACGATATTAAAGGCGAAATTAATAGAAAATCCTCTCAAAGGTTTAGCTTCTTTTAAGAATATAGAAATAATAATAAAAAAGATTAGAAAATTAGATTAAAAAAAACCTGTTATTGAAACGCCTACAACCAAGAGTAAGAACCCTTGTAATAAGCAGAATGCGGCTACTATGAATGCTAAGACTGGCCATGATATTGCTTTCGAAATTGCCATTAAAGCTCCAATGTAAAATTTAACAGTAAGAGCAACAATTGCAAATACGATAATAAATATAATCACTAAGAGCAGTCTTGGATCAATAAATACAGCAATAAGTTGAACGACTTGTTCAGGAATGGCAAGGGCAACGACGATAACTACAATAGAAGCTAAGAGAATTCCTATAACGCTCGAAATCGGAAGATCATTTAATGGTTTTAATAGAGTGAGTATCCCTAAAATGATAAGAAAAACCGATGTGAAAACGCTTGCATTAGGATTATTGAATGCAAAAGCACGACTTGGAGGCTGATTTAGTATTAATCCACCAACACCACTGAGTAGGCTTAATATTCCTATTACAATTCCAAAATATGTAAAAAATTTCAAGAACTTAGTAACATCGAAATTCCATTCTTCTACTTTTCTTTCTTTTACTGAACCCCTTCTTTTAGCTTCGTAAATTGCGTAAACTAACCACATTACCCCAAGAATCAGCGTAAAGAATCCTGCGAATTCTGCTAAAGGCCGTAAAAAGCCATCTGTAAAATCAAATTGATATATCAATAAATTTCACTTCTTTAAATTAATTTAAATTTGTTATTATGTTGAAGTTATCAATTCAACAATATTAATCTTATCTAGTCCAATTTTTAAATTACATCATATTCAAGAAAATGATGAATTAAGACTAAGATTAATAATCATTTTATAAATGAGACTGAATTCTTCACATAATCTAAATAGATTTGAATCTCATTGTTTTTTGTCTCATTATCCCATGAATATTCCTTTTGCATAATTTCTGCTACTTTTTCTGCTGCTTCAGAGGCTCTTCGGTGATGTATCCATAGAGACATTTCAGTCCTTCGACAAAATACATCAATCAGATGAGGTGATAACTCGTATTTTAGCACATAAAGAATCTCCGCATTGATAAACTCATTTTCATCGATTATTCGTTCTTTTAAATCCTCATTTTTTTTTATCATATCGAGAATTCGAATAGCGCCTTTCCCGTATTGTTGATATAAGTGATCTGAGAGTTCTTCATCTAATTTAACTCCTGATTTCTTAAGTATTTCTGACCAATCTTCCTTCTCTAAAGAGATAGTAAATAACTTTCTTGACCAATATTTATCTCGATGAATATTAGGGAAAAAATTCTTCTCTTCTACATGCTCAAATAAATCCTCAGCCATTTCGCGCCATTCTGTAAGTTTTCCCCCCGTTACTGTTAAAAGGTTATCTTCAGAAAAAAAGATTACATGCTGTCTTGAAACTTCACTTTCTGATTTTCCTTTTTGCATAACCAATGGCCTTATTCCGGCATATGTAGAAAGAATTTTATCATATCCTAAATCAGCATTTGGGTAATATTTCTGAACGGATTTTATTAAGTAGTCCGCATCATCTTTATTACAAAATGGATTTGCTAAATCTCCTTGAAAATCTGTATCGGTCGTTCCTACTAAAGTGTACTTTTTATCCCTTGGAATAACAAAAAAAAATCTGTTATCTACATCAGAATATAGCCCATTAGCCATGAGATTTCTAATATCCTCACGTTTGTAAAGGAGATGAACACCTTTAGTTGGTCTAATTAGCGGTTCTGGAATATTTTCGGGATATTTCTCCAATAGATCATCAGTCCATATACCTGTGGCGTTAATTACTAATTTACCTTTAATTTCAAAATTAGATTCATTATTTAGATCTTTGCATTTAATTCCAGTAATTTTACCATTGTTCTTGATATAACCAATAACCTTACAATAATTAATTGCATCTGTTCCTCTTATTATTGCCTCCTTGAGAATTTCAATCGTTAATCGAGCATCATCAATGTTTGTATCGTAATATATTACTCCTCCTTTTAAGCCCTTTCTTGAAAACTCTGGCTCTAACTCATATAACTCTTCAGCGGAATAATATTTACTTCTTTCATAATTTTTAAAATCTGATTTATCATCGCTTAAAAAATCATAAATTTTAGTGACACCTTGAAAATCACGTTTTTTATACTTTCCTCCTTCGATGACTACCAGTAGGAAGGGTATTGGTCTAACTAAATGTGGTATATGAACTCTCATCCAATTTCTTTCACGAGTTGCTTTTTTGACTAAATCTAATTCATTGCTAGGTACATATCTAATTCCGCCATGTGCCATTTTTGTACTTCTTGAAGAAGTTCCAGCAGCAAAATCTTGCATTTCTACTATAGCAACTTTCAAGCCTCTCATTGCAGCCTCTCTTGCTACTCCTGCTCCAGTTATCCCAGCTCCGATTATTACTACATCGTATTGAATTTCTTGCATGTTTGAGATAATTTTTTCTCTATTTTTTAAAGTCCAAGACTGATCAAATAATTTCGTTTCTAAATAATCCATAGTTATCAGCTTTAAGAATATTTAAAAATTAATTAAAGTTTCTGTCATCTTACTTTTCAATTAGATTTGGACAGATATATAAAATTAATCTTCTAATAATTTTTGAAAAATCAAAGGCATAGAATAAATATCCCAATAATTGTGGTCAATTATCTCTTTTACTAGTCCAACATATCTTAGTGGAGATTCTAAATACTTTTTATAGCATAACCCTACTAAACCACTAGGTAATTCATTTTCTCTTTTCATATTCAGTAATTTAAGCTCCATATCTGTAAGCGTGTAGTTTTCGAAACTTCCTTTATATTTCCTACGGCAATTATGGTATAGATCAATATGATGTATTTTACTGTTGAACCTCTCATAAGGCTCTTCTTCATCAGATATCATTGGATTTTCGTCAAAATAATACATAAGTCGATTAGCAATGTAAGGGATATCAAAACTTTTACCATTATAAGTAATAAAACATTTATATTTTGGTAATATCTCCGTTTTAAGATGCTCACACATCGCAATTTCTTCTTCTAAATCTCTCGCAAATAAAATATGGATTTCAAAAGTATTGTTTTTAAAATATCCTAAACCTATCATGACTATTGGACTATCATATAATCCTAATGTCTCTATATCAAGAAACAGTAGTTCTTCTAAATCAAAACAAAATGCAACATCCAAGTCGTAAATATTTTTATTTCTACACAAACTTCTATATTCTTTATTTTCTATAAGATCCAAGACTCGATGTGCTGAAAGGTTGTACTTCAGATTAATTTTTAAATCATATAATGACTTAACGCCTTTCCTATTAAGATGTCGTTCTAATTTTTCTCCAATATAATAAACTGTCTTTAAATTTCGAAGTATTTTCTTCTTTGAGAACGATAAGTTCAAATCGCATTGAAAAGCTTCTTCTTTCCATATAATTTCCATGAATTGTCCCATAGGATTACGCACAATTTCATGATTACGAAATACATCTTCGATTTTTTTATCCTTATATTGCTCTGCTAGGTGAGTAATATCAAATGTTTCGAAATTGTAATAGTAGTCCATTGTCTATATTAAAAAAGTTATTCTTTTTAATAACTTGATCGGTGTTAAATTATAGTAAAACTAATTGTCTGAAGAGTAAGCTTCAATATTAGTTCTATAGGAAATATATCCTAAAAATATAAATTATAAAAACATAATAATCTAATAATCAACTTTAGGTATAGCATCCTCAAATTCTCTACGTGGAGGTTTATATTTAAAGAATCTTCGAGATTCGCTATCCTCCAAAACATAATTACTACCCCCTCCATGTATCATGCAAAATGGGTCAAATAAGCCAATTTCATTGGCGTATTGCCTTGTAAAGCCCCGTCCACCCATAGTTCTAAAGCAATGAATGGCGCTCTCAAACCCAAGTTCTGTGGCACTAATTTTTAAACCCATTGTATTAGCAGCCATCAATTTAGAGCCCGCTAATTCAGGATGGTTGTCTAACTGTCTTACATATTGAATCATAGCAGAAATTAACAAATTCAGTTCGCGGATTTTTCGAGAAATTGGAAATCTAATTACTTGATATTGATGTAATCTTTGCTCAAATTGTCTGCGTTGGAGAGCGTATGCATGAGAGTAGAGTAATTTTTTCATAGTATCTCCCAAAGCTTCCGCACTTATAACTAATCTTTCCTCTGTTAATTGATGAAAAGCAATATCTAATCCATGTCCTTGAAGTAGACTCTCTTTTGGGAGCTCTACCCTATCAAATATTAATCGACTAACGAAAGCATCAGTCATACCATAGGTTCTCACCCGAGCACTTCGAAAGTTTTTTAGCTGTTGATTTTTTGTATCTACAACAACTGCAGCTAATTGTCCGTTATTTAACCTTCCATATAAGATAATATATTCAGCAATCATGCCGTTTGTAATGAATAATTTTTTGCCTTTCGCAACGATCATATCATCCCTTTCTTGTAGAGCTAATTCCATTCTAAATATGTCAGAACCTGCGTTAAATTCAGTCATGGCAGAAGCACCAATTTTACCCTCTCCTGCTACGGGATTCAAAAATATTTCTTTCTGTGCCTCATTGGACGCATAATTTACAGGGTTACAATAAAGAGTACCTCCAGCAAGTCTACCCATCTCTACACTATAATTTCCAGCAATATACCGTTCACTGTACTCACTCCATCGACCACCACATATTGCATAGGCTATTAATGCGTTTCTAGTAATTCTTCCTACATCATAATCTTCTGTGTTAAGTATTGTAGAATAATAACCTTTATCGGATAATTTCTTCATTATACCAATTACAATATCTCTCTTTTTATCCTGAGTAGGTTCTTCTACAAGGTAATTTAAATCTTCTAATTTTCTGAATTCTGGATCGAGTTCTTTCTCCATAAATCCATACAACTCTGCTAAGAATTCTTTTTCTTGAGAATTAAGTACGGGATTGTTTAGTAAATCTAATTCTGGAATATATTTTTGAATTTTGATTTTTTCAAACTCTCTAATTCTTGTATCCATAATATATCACTACTTTCAAGAAGTTTTAAAATTTTGTTTTCATTCGTATAGGGATAAATTTCCCATTCTCACTTTTCATATAATTTTAGTAATATTTTAATCGTAATTGGACGTAATTATAAAGTATTGAATCTATTTGAAAAAATGAATCGATTTTAAATAAAAATAAAAAATTGGATGAATATGAGTCGAAAAGTATGTGTTATTGGAGTTGGACATACAGATTTCAATTCAATGACACCAGATATGCAATGGAAGGATATTATGTATGAGGCATGTAATAAGGCTTACGTGGATGCAGGGATCGATCCGAGAAAAGATGTTGGTAGTTTTATAACATGTGCTGAGGATTACTGGGAAGGATTTAGTATATTTGATGAATTTGTACCAGATCAAGTTGGAGCATTATTACGACCTTGTTGTACCGTATGTGGTGATGGATTATATGGCCTTGGAAACGCTTACATGCAAATTATGACTGAATATTTCGATATTGTGTCGGTAGAAGTGCATAGTAAAATCTCTGATTTATTAACTTACGGAGATATTATGCTTCATGCATTTGATCCTTTATTTGACAGACCAATCTCAGGACCTGCAAAGAGACCGAATTATGGAGGAAGTCCAGAATACACTCCAGAAGCACCTAAACCATTTATAGGTTCTTCAAATGAGAAAGAACGAATACACCCTTATTTCTTAGCGGGATTAGAAATGCAGCATTATTTAAGGAAAACTGGTACAACTGAAGAACAGTGTGCTGCGGTAGTTGTAAAAAACAAAAAGAATGCGTTCTTTAATCCGTATGCAGATTATGAATCTAAAATAACAACTGAAGACGTGATGGAATCAGAATATCTTTTTAAACCACTTAAAAAACTAGATATTAGTCCCAATGTAGATGGTGCTGTATGCTTTGTACTTGCTGATGATAAAACAGCAAAGAAATTGGGAATTGAACCAATATATCTCGATGGTTTTGGATGGAGTTCTGAGACACCTTGGCTAAGTACAAGAGGAATGAATGCTGATTACGCTACAAAGGCAGCAAAAATGGCATATAAGATGGCAGATATTAAAGAACCGAGAAAGGAAATTGATGTTGTTGAATTGGATGATAGATTCTCTTACAAAGAGCTTCAACACCTTGAAGCAGTAGGACTTGCTCGAGAGGGTGAGGCTGCTATGTTATTAGAGGAAGGAGCATTAGAAGTGGGAGGATCACTTCCTACCAATACATCTGGAGGTTCATTAGGAGTTGGTAACTGTCTTGAAGCAACAGGAATGCAAAAGGCGTTAGAAATTATTCAACAATTACGAGGACACGCTGCTAAAAGACAAGTAAAAGATGCAGAAGTAGGACTTGCTCAAGCTTGGCGCGGAATTCCGTCAGGAAGTGGAGCTGTAGCAATATTCAGGAGGGGATAAAAAAGATGAAAGAAGTAGCAGTTATTGGTGCCGGTATGACGCTTTTCCGTCGTCACTTAAAAGAAACCGGGAAGGAATTATCCTTTTTGGCGACTAAGATGGCAATGGAAGAGGCTGGCATTCAAAAAGATGATATAGATATGGTAGTTATGGGGAGTGCACCTGATGCTTTTGATGGAATCCATATGAAAGGAGAAAATTTAATCGACGGTTCGGCCGCAACTGGTAAACCATATGTTCGAGTTTTTAATGGAGGTGGAACTGGTGTTTTTGCTCCTATTGCAGGTTGGTGGCATGTAGCAAGTGGAGTTGCCGATGTATGTTTAGTTGTAGCTGAAGAAAAAATGGGCAATTGTTATCCACATCCTCAAACAGCGTTTAGACATATATGGGATCCTGTGCTTGATAGACCACTTACTCCTAATCTTGTGTGGCTTTTTGCTATGGAAATGAATAGATACATGACTGTCCATAACATAAAAAAGGAAGATATCGCCCGGGTAGCTGTTAAGAATAAAAGAAACGCAGTAGGACATCCTTGTGCTCAATTGGCAGACCCAAATATCACTGTCGATGATGTTTTAAACTCTGAAATGATGGCTTGGCCAGTGCAGAGGTTAGATATCAGCCCACCCAGTGATGGTGCTGCAGCATTGATCTTCTGCAGTAAAGATGTAGTTCATAAATTTACAGACGATCCGATTTATGTTGCCGGAACAGGATGGAGTATTGACAGTACAATGTGGACAAATAGAGATCTTTATTTTCCGAGATATGTTGCTCAAGCAGCTAAAATGGCATATAAAAAGGCAGGAATAGTCAATCCACCAAAAGAAATTGATTTTGCAGAACCTTATGATCCATTTGATTATAAGGAATTACACCATATGGAAGGATTGTTATTGTGTAAAAAAGGTGAAGCTCCAATTCTTACAAGAGAGGGAGTCACCCAAAGAGATGGAGATATGCCTATCTGTCCTTCGGGAGGGCTTTTAGGAGTAGGTAATCCTATCGCCGCGACAATGGGTCAAAAAGTATGCGAATTATATTGGCAACTCGCTGGAAAGGCAGGGAAGAGACAAATCCCTGGAGACCCAAGAGTCGGTGTGGGACAAGCGTGGGGTGATATTATGCAAATGGCAACAGTAATGGTTTTAAGGAGGGGATAAAAAAGTGACAAAAGAGAAGAAAAGTTGGCCGCCTTATGCTCCCGGAACTCACATAAGAGAAAGTGATATTCGCGATAAGAAAATTACTTACACTTGGTGGGAACCTGAAGTGCAGTATAGTTGGAGTTTAGGGCATGCAATGAGCAAATTTGTTCAAGGATTAAAAGCAGGTAAAATCTTAGGTATACATTGCAAGAGATGTAAAAGAGTCATCGTACCTCCTAGAATGTTCTGTGAATATTGCTACGGTCCAACAGATGAATGGGTTGAATTAAAGGATACTGGAGTGATTGAAACATTCTCAATTTCATATTTGGACCCAGATGCTCGAAGAATTGAAGATCCAATACTAGTAGGGGTAGTTTCAATTGATGGCGCATCTCCACAGCATGGTTTTATGCACTATTTCGGAGAAATGACAAAAGACGAAATTAAAATAGGTATGAAAGTTAAAGCAGTATGGAAACCTGAAAATGAAAGAGAAGGGTCTATTACTGATATTAAATACTTTAAACCTTTAAAGGGAGGTGGAGATTAATGGGATACTTAGAAAAGCAAACCGATCCTACCACTCCAATGCATTGGAGAGGTGATATGCAAGCAGATTACTTCTATCCGAGTGGAATTGCTGGTGATAAATTCTTCAAACATATTATGGAAAATGATACTTTTTTAGCTACCAAATGCTCTAAGTGTAATAAAGTGTTATTTCCTCCAAGAATGTACTGCGAAGATTGTTTTGAAGAGATAATAGAAAGTGATTGGATTGAAGTTCCTTCATCTGGTACAATCAAACTTTATACAATCGCTACATTAAATGCTCACGGTAAAAAATTGGAAAATCCTAAAGTTGTTGCTTTTATTGATATTGATAATACTGACGGTGCACTTTTAGGTATCATTAATACAAATGATTTCAGCAAGGATTTTCTCGGTACCAAAGTAAAAGCAATCTTTAAATCAAAAGGTAGCAGAGAAGGAACCCTTAAAGACATTCTTTATTGGGAATAGAATTTTAAATTTAATTTTTATTTTTTTTTTTGTTATCTATTTTCTAAAAATAAAAATAAGGATATAATTAAATTAATTGATGGTTAGCTTAAATTGACTTTTTTAAAGCATGACATGTTCTTTTTTCAGATGAAAAATTTTTCTTGCCTCTTCGCCTTGTGCAACCTCTCGTCCTGCATCCTCAGCTACTCTTTTAGCCCATGCAACTTGCTCCCAACTTCCTTTAGCTAGTTCACCTGTTACAACGCGTGTATTATCCTCTAAACCAACGCGAATATGACCTCCCAACGCCGCAGCACATAATCCTGCTTGAAATTGTTGCTTAGCAACACCACATACGCTCCAACTAGCATCTGGAGGTATTAAGTCGAGTAATAATACGAGGTTCTTTGGAGTGAATGGAATTCCTCCGAGCACGCCCCATACAAATTGAAGATGAAGAGGTTGCGTAAAAGTACCTTCTTGTCTGTTTAAGAAAAGCATGTTATACAAACCGCCTAAGTCATAAATTTCCATCTCTGGTTTGGTCCCTACTTCTTTCATCTCTTTTGCAAATTCTAAAATTGTTTCAAAAGTATTTGCAAATATATTTTCTGCTCCCCATAGAACTTTACCAGTTTTAAAATTGCCAACTGCATAATTCATAGACGCTGTATTTAGGGAAGCTAAAGGTGGTTTGTATGTTTGAACAGGGGCTATTCGTTGTTCATCTGCACCAATTGATGTAGTTAAGTTGATTATTAAGTCGGGAGCTTTTGATTTAATATTCTCTAATATTGCCTTTATTAAATCTAACTCATGTGTTGGATAGCCTGTTTCTGGATCTCGAGCATGAACATGGGCAATTGCAGCACCAGCATCATAACATCTTTTTGCTTCATCTCCAAATTCCTCTGGGGTATATGGAACATTAGGATTATTTTTCTTGGATGGAAATGAACCAGCTAATGCTGCTGTAATAACTAACTTACTTTCTGGATTTGATTTATACATTTCTGTTCACATTTTATTTGAAAGTTCAAATAAAGATTTTATTTTTAATTTTTAAAAAGAGTAGAGTATGATTTTAATTTATCTTTTTTTTGCTTATTATTTAAGTTATTTACTTAAATAAGAATGCATTAGTAACTGGTGAAGGTCGCGGTATCGTTATCTAAAATTAGGTGAAAAATTATGAAATTATTGGAAGGAAAAAACGCTTTAATAACTGGGGGTGGACGTGGTATTGGAAGAGCTGTTGCGTTAGATCTAGCAAGAAATGGTGCCAATGTAGCAATTGCAGCTCGAACTGAATCTGAATTAAATAAAACTGTTGAAGATATCGAACTATTTGGCGTAAAAGGGTTATCAATTCCTGCAGATTTATCAACTTTAGAAGGTGTTAGTAATTGTGCTAAGGTATTCTTTAAGACGTTTAATACTATTGATATTTTAATCAACAATGCGGGCATGACTCAAGTTGCTTCTATAATAGATTATCCAATAGAAATGGCTCAAAAGATGTTTAATCTTAATATCATGAGCTATTACGCTATGGTAAAAGAAGTTGTTCCTAAAATGATTGAACAAAAAAGCGGAAATATAGTTATGACTGCTTCAGTACAAGGAAATATTTATTTTCCCCCTAAAAAGGTGGCATATTCTGCGTCTAAGGCTGCCATTTCAGCAATGGGAAAATGTCTGAATTTAGAATTAAAGCCATACAATATAATTGTTAACGTCCTAACACCTGCGGGAGTTGAAACTAAATTTGCTGAGGATTTGAGAAAGTGGGGTCAGCAAATGCCTATTACTATCCCACCTGAGTTTATTTCACCAGCTTATGTGTTTCTCGCAAGTGAATTAGCAAAGAAAAAGTATAGAGGAAGGGTTGTAGAGTTAAATCAAATTTGTGAATTTTTGCCAGTTCTCCAAGATGAATTTGGTGAAAATGAATTAGATCACAAAGAACTTGTAAAGTTAGCGGAAGATAAAATAAAGAACGATCAATTTAAGGTTTTAAAACAAAATTCTGAGTTAGTTGCTTTTATGGTCCAATATCGAAGATAGACTAATTCATTTTTTTCTAAATCTTCTTTTTCTCTTTATTAAATCTTTAAAACCTTTTGAGAAATAATGTAAAATTTATATAGTAGAAAATATATTGTTGTTTGTTTAAATTCATATTAACAAAATTAAAAACAAAAGAGAAAATAAATATGAATCTTAGAGAATTAGTTGTAAGTCAGGCTGAAAAGTATAAGGATAAGGTGTTTTTATATTGGAAAGATATCACGGTATCATATACTCAATTGGAAGAATTGACAAACAAAGTTGCAAATTTTTTATATGACCTAGGTATTAGAAAAGGAGATAAAGTAAGTGTTTATTTGCCCAATATGCCTGAATACGTATATTTATATTTAGGAATTCCTAAAATAGGAGCAACCACTGGCCCTGTGAATGCACTATTTAAACCTAGAGAAGTAAAATTTGTAGTGGGGCATTCAGAAGCCAAGGCGATTGTCACAATTCCTCAGTTCATGGAACTTGTTAATCAGATAAAGGTGGATCTTCCCGAACTTAAGCATATAATTGTAATTGGAGAATCTATTGAAGGGACTTTAAATTATGAGGAATTAATGGAAAAAGCTTCATCCAAAGCCCCTCCAGAAGTCACTATTGATGAAAGAGAAGACTATGCTGCTATACTCTATACATCGGGGACTACCGGTTTTCCAAAAGGTGTATTACAAACTCATTTTAACATTAGAAGAAATGCTGAAATGATAAGGGATTTTATAAATGCCAAAGAATACTTTAGGTTTATGCTTATTTTACCATTATTTC
>JAEOTS010000051.1 GCA_016839745.1 Promethearchaeota archaeon | reverse complement strand
CGGCTTCGCGTTATCGTACGCATTTCTAACCATTTCAGAGATCGCTTCTACTTTTCTTTTATGTATTGCTAGTTTTTCTTCGCTCATGTCAAACACAGGGTTGGGATTATTGCACGAAACGATTATTGCACGCCATTTTTATTCTACAAAAATTTACTTAGTCAAGTTTTTGATCAAAACTATGAAATCAGATAACATAGTTTAAAATAAAAATTTACCCATTACATTCAGATACGCAATCGTATGATATATTTATAAAAAATAAGGTTTCAAATATTAGTTTGGAGCCTAAACTTCTTGTTTCGAGCGTATTTTTAAATATTGCTTATTGTCAAGGTCTTTTCTTCTTTTCTTCCTTCGAATCATCTCAACAAACGATTCTACTCTAGTTAAAAGCCCAGCTTCACCACTATGTTCATCCATTATAATTTCTAAGAAGGGAAGTCCTACAACTTTCATGTCTCGCATAATCAACTCTGAAATAAGACTATCTGGACCGCACGCAAAACTAATTAAGAAAATAACTCCATCAATTTCATCGCGTCCTTCCGTGAGAAAATATCGGATGCTCTGCATGATTTCTTCTTCATGACGCCAGTAGTTTCGAAGTTTACCTCCTCTTGGGTTAACGATAACGGGTTTCTTAAATATAAATTCCGGTAAGTTTTCGATAGTAATAACTTCTACTCCTTGATCTTGCAGTTTTTTTTGAAAATCAAGGTTTATAAACGTATCAAATATGTTATACCCGTGTCCTAGCAATAAAAACTTTATATCGCCAGCGTGTTTCTTTTTAGGTAGAGTATATGGGCGATTTCTTTCAGTTAATCGTAAGGCGTAATTGACCGAAGCACCGTTCCTTAAAAATTCGTGATATTCATCAAAATACTTTTGAGCTTCTCTGTATGCGTCTAAAGCTTGATTCTGAGTTTTTCCTAATTGTTTTCCAAGTTCTACTGCAGCTGTTGATATCGGAAATTCTTTTACGTTTACCTCAAAATTCAATAATTTTGGAATTCCGGGTAAAATTTTGATTACATCTGGCAAAGATAAAAATTTAGGACAAAAATAAGATTCTTTTACTTCAGATACATACCGAGGCACAAATACAAAGTCTAAATCAGGATGATCGCTAACCAATCTTAAGATTTGTCCGTAGTATATCTTAACTGGAATACATAACTCCCCAAATCCGTGAGTTACGCCTTCTTCAACTATGTTCTTATTTGTAAGGGGACTCACAACAATCTCAGCGTCGAGTTCTTCCAAAATCTTTTTCCAAAAAGGAAAATACCTATAAAAATGAAGCGCTCTCGGTATCCCCACTTTGAATTTTTTCTTGGTTGACTGCTGTGGTACTTCCATGTTGTTACTTCCCCCTTAATTTATGCATCTGGGCTATCATAGAGTAGTAGATCTTTAATTTGAGCCATCATATTATCCGTTAAACGCTTCAGTTCTTCGTAGTCCGGCATTGGTTTACCCCAGTATTTTTTGTGTTCCATGAATGCAGGTCCTGCCTTCATTATCTGACCTCTATAGAAATTTAGCATTTTAGCGTGCTTTGGATAAGTTTGCTCCGTGCCCGTTATACCGACTAATAATATAGGTACCTGTTTTTCAATGGCCAGTCGCATAGCACCGGTGTGTCCCTCTAAAAGTTCGCCACCACCTGGATTAGTTGTTCCTTCAGGGTACATGCATACTAAATGTCCTTTATCAAGAACATCTTTTGCGAAATTATAAGAGTCTACATCGTGTTGTCCGCGCTTTAATGGGAAAGCGTGATGATTTCTAACCCAAGCATTGACTAATGGTGGTTTAAATAGCGATTGTTTTGCCATTTGGTAAAGAATTCGTTTTCTATGATAGATTAGACTTGCTGCAAAAATGAGTACGTCCCATTCTGAATTGTGGTTAGTGCATACAACAGCAGCTCCTTCGTCAGGGATATACTTATCAAAATCGATTACTTTGTATGGCATCATCAAATCGCTCCAATTGCAAACCAACCATCCTGAGAAATTATGAACTGTTTCTTGAAATTTGGCTCGTAATCCGAATGCTTCTAAACTTTTTAATAAGGAATACCAAACATCGTCAATTAGTTGTAAAGCGCCCTTCCCAAAATCTTTTAACCAACTCTTAAAAGAAAGAGATCCTTTTTGTTCTTGAGCGTCTTCTGGAGAACCAATTGACAATTCTTCTTCCTTCTTTTGCTTTCTTGGATCCACGATTACATACTCCCTCAAATCCAGAACGACTTGCCTTAACTCTGCTGTTAATCTCTTGATTTCATCGTATGAGATTGTATTAATATCGTAGTCGTTATAATAAATAGGATCGCCTACTCGCACTTTAACTTGAGTTGGTTTCATGACCAATTTACCTTTTGGTAAAGCATGCCTTGACCCAATTACTGCCATTGGAACAATAGGCACTTTCATTTCAATTGCGAGTCGAACTGCGCCGGTTTTAAATTCTCTAAGCTCCCAACCATCCTCCTCTCTAGATCTCGTACCTTCGGGGAAAATCCCTACCCATTCTCCTTCTCTAATAATTTCTTTGGCTAATTCCCAAGCTTCTTCCGGATTTTCTCGATCTAATCTAAATGCTCCTAAGTTGGTAAAAAGACTTTTCATTAAGGGGGTTTTAAAATTATCTAATTTGCTCATGTATCTAATTCTTCTGTGACAAGCAGCTCCATAAAAAAATGGGTCTAAATGGCTTTCATGTGAACCCACGAGGATACCTGGCCCATATTCTGGAAACATGTTGCCAAGAGGGTATTCTGCTTTAAAATTCCATAAAATACGGGCAAAGAACTTAACATAGATAAATGCTGCCCACCACTGAAGTTTTCCTTCAACATCTTCAAGACTCAACCGCTCAATCGCTTGACGATAGAGGTCGTTCAAGGGATCAATCGGATTGTATTTTAAAAACTTGTAAGTCGCATTTTGATGTCTCTTTCCAAAATCTAATTCTTCTTGTTCTTTTTCTTCAGTGGTTTTTACAATTTGTGTTTCTTCGGAAGTTTTAAATTCTTCTTCTTTTAATACCATTACTTACATCCTCTTAAGATTTAATCTTAACACTATTTTGAGTATTAGAATTTGATATATTTTTATTTTCAATTAGCCTTTTTAATTCGTCTAGCGAATCGATTAATAAATCTGGTTGAAAGTCTGCTAACATTTCTTTTTTACTTACTCCGCTCGCGACTCCTACGGTCCAAACTCCCGCTTCTTTTCCCGCTTGAATATCTGAGGGCATATCTCCAATCATAATAAATTCTTTCAAATTACACGATTTATAACTCTCAAAAACAGGATTTAGCGCGATTGGGTCGGGTTTTAAACCAGGAAGAAGATCAGCTCCAAAAACTCCTTTAAATAGGCTTTTAACCTTTTTATCTTCGAGATGGGGAATAATGTTCTTAGTCTGGTTATGAGATACTATAAATAAATCGTACGATTTTTTAAACTTACTAATGAACTCCTCTGCTTCAGGGTAAAAGGGCGCTTCTTTAGCGAGGGTCAGATATCGCGTGAAGATTTTTATTGCTATTCTTAATTTTTTTAGGAATGTTATCGAATGAAGCGAAGTTATGTATTTAAATAACTCGTACGATTCTAACAAGATTTTAGGCAGTGGAGTTCCTTGGATTATCTCCATTAATGCTCCTATTTCTTGCATTGTAGTTTCAATATCCGTCTTAATCTGCCTCTCTTCGAAAATTTCTTCTATTGATTTCTGAAGGGGTTCTCTAATATCGAGGATAGTTCCATCAAAATCGAAAATAATTCCCCGAATTGTTCCGTTTTGAAGCCGTTTTACTAATTGATTGTCAGAGATCATTTTTTATTAAAAATCGGCTAAAATTTTAATAACTTTACCCAAAAATCTAAGTGAATTATCTTTACTTAAGTGATTATCGATATAAAAAGATAATGTTTATAATAATCATATCATAAGTATGATAATTATCCAATCTAAGAAATGATAAAGCGTTCGAAATAGGAATTAGAAATAAACAAATATGTAATTCTAAAAAAAACTCAAAGCTTTGAAACAAAAATTCGGGAGAGTTTCTAATTTTGGCCTTGTAATTGTAATATTATCCCTTTAATATACGATTATTAAATATAATCGAAAGAGATTATTATATAATTAGAGGTTTTTAGTATGGAACTACGAGAGCAATTCCAAAAGGATAAATATAGACACGCAGAATTTCTTGAAATGCTCCCGATAAAAGATGAAAAGCTTCTGAAACTTTTTCTAAAAAGAAAACAGCACCCAAATGAAGTAGAAAGCGAGATTTTTTAAGTCTCATATATTGAAGTCTAAGCTTCCGCACTGAAATTTTTGTATTATTCGAATTATAGTTATTATCTCAAATTATTATAGTGAAATACTTAAATTAGATTGAGTAGAAGTAACTACAACTTTAAATTTTAACCTAAGAAGAGATTTGACAAATATGTCCGAAATTTATTCAAGTAACGTAAAAGAGGGGACTTTTGCCGAGGCGATCTTAAAGACTTACGATCCTTTAAACTCTATAGCAAAATTTAAAGAAAAATACGGCGAAAAAAGTTTCAAGATCCTCTTAAATCCTAAAGATGGGCAATATGCTGCTTTAATTACCGTTGATAAGGGGGTACTTGAGGTTGAGGGGATAGAAAATCAAGATAAAAAAAACTTAGAACAAGATGAACTTGGTTGGGATGGTTTTATGCAAACTTCAATAGCAATTTTTGATGAGATTGGTAAGGG
>JAEOTS010000050.1 GCA_016839745.1 Promethearchaeota archaeon | reverse complement strand
GATTTATTTGCTGGCGTTCATAATGTCACTGTAGTGATTTATGGGACTTCTACAGGAAATTACATATTCGAGAGTAGCTTATTTGTCCAAAAGGTCGCAATTTAATCAATTTAATACTAATTTTTTCTATTTTTTTTTTCTTATTATTTTTTTAGTAAAAAACAAAAAAAATTGAAAAAAAAGATTATTTTTTTAGTATAGGCTAAAATTTTTGAATTTTATAAATCATTAATTCTGGTGGTTTTATTATTATGAGTCTAAGATTAGAAATAAGACAATTTAATAATCTATAAGGAAGAGCTTTATACGGTGAGTTGTGTATCTAATAATTAGACAAATAATAATAATAGAGATGAATAAAATGTTTAAAAAAATATTGTTAGGTGTAGATAGTTCAGAAAATTCAATGAAAGCTGTTGATAAAGTTATTCAGATACAGAAAGAAAGTAACTCTGAAGTAGTAGCGTTCCACTCATTTTTACACCACATTACAGAGATGAGGCCCACTTTTTCGGCAAGAGCCGTGCCTGATTCGTCGTTAAGTTATGAAATTCACACTGATCTTGTTAGGGAAGGTACTAAACTCTTAGATGATATCAAGAAAAAGTTTGAGAGCAAAGGGCTAAAGATTGAAACTAGAAGGATTTTTGATTTTGGTCCTGAATATTACATTGAAGAACGGGTAAAAGAAGAAGGGTTTGATCTTGTTGTATTAGGGTGTGCTGGGAAACATTCAAAATTAAAGCGCACTTTTGTCGGTACAGTTCCAGAGTACGTTATTAATCATGTAGATGTTGATGTATTAATCGCTAAATAGTTTTTTATTTTTTACTTTTATTTATTTTAATTACCACAGAGAATCATTTTAAATAAATCTGCGAACTCTTTTGCAGTATTCCTCATATTTTTTTCCGAATACTTCTTTTAGCCACGGTTCTTCAACAAACGGGGTTATGATAAATAGGAATATGCCAAAAACTCCAACAATCAGAGACAAAAAAGAATTAGTAAGAAGAGTATAACCAAAAATGGCTAAATTTATCCCTATATATTGAGGATTTCGAGAGAATTTATAAGGTCCGTTTGTAATAAGTTCTCCTTTTAAACCATGTGAAAGATGTAAACTTAACGTTTGCATTCCCCACATTAAGACAAAAATTCCCATCCCAAATAATAACCCTCCAATGACACGCCAAATTAGAAGGTCGAGGATAAATGAATTCCAATCTAGGAGGCCTAGAAGTAATAAACCAATCAGGGTGATGTAAGTTAAAACCCATATAAAGTAAAATTGCCACGATTTTTTTGCTGGAGGAGGCCAAATTCGATGAGAAGGGGATATATGGGAGAATATTAAAGCAAAACCTATCAATATTTCTCCTATTAGCATAATCCAAAATAAAATCAGACTTATCATCTTTTATCCAAAGGTTTTATCCTATTTTACAGGTAAAGTTTCTACAAATTTTTTTGCCATACCCAACCACGTTCCCAGATCATCATCAGAAAGAGCATCTTCTTCTAACATAACCCATCCTTTCATAGCTCTCCCTGTTATGTCAAACAATTCAATTTTAGGTAGTTTAAGTGCAGTATTCGCATTTTTTTCTCCTAATCGAAGCACATAATAATTTTTATGAATACCAGCTACCATATTTCCGTTTAAAAGATACCCAGTTCCTCCGAACATCTTCTTTTTAGAAGTATTTTTCCATTTCATAACGATGTTCTCCAATTTTAAATCCATTTTTTCATTATACACCATATTCTACCACAAGTATTCGGTATGTCTATTGTATTATTGTAAGATAATTAATATGATTAATTAATTCTTAAAAATATGAATAATTATGATGTTTAAGAAATTGACAGAATGGCCTTCTTCCAAAATACTAAAGATCTCAGTAATTATAGGTTTTGTGTTAAGTTTTGCAGTAATACCAGTTATGCAGTATTTTACACAGCTATCGGGATTTCCGGCAGAAATTTTCTCGAGTCAGCTAAGTTTTAATGGAGCAGTAATGAAATCATATTATGCATTAACCAATATTGAGTTGTACCGTTTTGCTCCATCTTTAGATTATATTTTTATGCTAGGATATGGTATAATTCTTTTTAGTTCATCGATATTAATAGCGAGAAGTTTTAAAACCTCCTCTATAATACAACAAGAAGGATTAATCGTTGCTATATCTGGAGTTATCGCTGCTTGTTGTGACGCCATTGAAAATATATTCATATTAGCGATGCTCACAGATCCTAGTGGTTTTCCCGATTACTGGGCTATTACACATTCGGTATTCGCGCTGATAAAATGGATATTATTGGTAATTGTAATAATCTGGATACTTTTATTCGCGATCTTGTCGCTAATAAAAAGAATAAGGAGAAAATAAGGGTCTATTCTAGTGTTTTTGTTTAAAAACCAACAATTATTGGACTATAGACAAAATAAATATTTTATTATCATACTCTTAATTTGAAAATCAATATTGTATTAAAAATAAAACAACCTATAGGATGAAAAATGGATACTTTAGTAGTATATTATTCGATATTTGGTAATAATAAGGGCATTGCTACGAATATTGCGCAAGATAACAATTATGATATTATGGAGTTCAATCCAGGTACAATTT
>JAEOTS010000049.1 GCA_016839745.1 Promethearchaeota archaeon | reverse complement strand
TGAATCTTAAATGATTGCAGAGATGAGTTCTGAGATTAAAATTTTTAGGTTAAATTATTCCGGTAGTTTTGAGGAAATACTCCCAGAGAACTTATTGAGTAGCTTTACACTATTTAATATTTTAACTTTTTATGTTCCAAATCAAAAAAGAATGTATATTTGGATCGGGAAGAGAGTCTCGCAGAGCTTAAAAAGTCACATTCCTCAGATTCGAGGCGCTATTTCACGAGAGCATCCTGAATTGCAAATCCTAAGAAATATTACCATTGAATCTGGATTAGAACCTCTTGATTTCTTAGAGATTATTGGTATTGAAGAAGTAGCTTTAAAATCTAATATTAAAGAGTTAGAAATAAAACTTCTACCAGTTCTTTCTGAAATCAATCGATTAAAAAGCCAAGCGGACAAATATTTCATCTCTAATGATTACGAAGATGCTATTAAGATTGCTCAGAAAATAGTCACGCTTGCTAAAAGTATTAATGACGATTCTCTTGAGCAAGATCAAATTAATTTCATAATTGAAGCTCGATCAAGAGCACGCGCGGGTGAAATCCTTCAAGAAATTGAGATTTTATGTAAGGAAGCTACGACGAAATTTGATCAGTTAGTAAAATTTGAAAAATTTCATGACGCTCATAAGTTGGTTGAGGATATAAAACAAAAATATGAAAATGAATACGACCTTTCTGCAATTCCATTAGCTCAGCAATTATTATTAAAAGATGAAAATATGGTATATAAATTAAAAATTGAACAAGAGCCTATATTAAAAGATATAGAGGATTTTATAATTTCATTTGAAAAAAGTTCCAATAAACGCAATTTAATGGAAATGAAAGATTTTCTGGAAAGAAAAAGGAATATGGGTCAATATTTCCTCGATAATAAAATAATACACAAATTGAAACAAGTGAACGACTTATATAACAGAACTAAAGAGGATTTGGTTAATGAGGTATCTCAATTAAGTAATATTGCACTAAGGAATATGGAAAATGGAGAATTATCTAAAGCAATAGATATATTTGAAAAAATTGTTCAAAAATTGGACTATGATAATAAATAATAAATAGGTGAATAGTAGTGGATTTAAATTCGGAAGATAACACTGACAGCAAGAAAAAGATAGAAGTCCTATCAAAAATAGATGAATTAAAAGTAATAGCAAACAACCACTATTTAATGGGAAAGTATGACGAGGCAATAAGAACTGCCGAAGAAATCATGGATATTGCCGAAGAAGCTAAACTCTATTCTGTTGTAAGGGAAGAAGGCGAGCACATTGCTACCCTCTACAAAAAAGCTAAAGATGATCATAAGTATATAGTGGTTAGAGATGATTTTGAAGGTTTAAAAGAAGAATATGAAAAATTACTAGCTCAAGATAAGATTGTCGACGCCCATGACCTCTTGCGGACATTTAAGCAATATTATGAAAAAGACATGAATCTTAATTCCTTTAAACAGGTTAAAGATTTATTTCTAAAAGATGAAAAACTATGGAATGAATACCATACAAAACAATTAAATATAGTTAAACAGCTTGAACCGTTAGAAATTCAATTTAATAGTTATATAAACACTAACAATCTTCTTCTAGCTGGAGAAATATTGGAAAAGGCAAAAAAATTATTAGAAACTCTGAATGATACCAAAATACTTAAAATATGGGAAGCTTCTGAATCTAAGTTTTTAGGATTTAAAAAAAAATATGATCTCGATGAAGATGTAGAAAAAGATCTCGAAGAAGTTTCAAAACTTACCGAAAGTTATGAGTTTGATAAGGCAGAAAGCATTCTGAAATCAAAAATAGATCTTCTGCATAAATCGGATTTTTCAGATTATAATCAGAAATTAGAAGCAAAATTGAAGTATGTTATGGATGCAGAGAGTAAGTATCTTAAATTAGAAGAAGACATAAAGGATCTAGAAATAAAAGTTAATCTAAATGTCTCTCAGAACCAATTTAAAGAAGCTGTTGATAATATCAGTCAAATTATTAAAATCTCCAGATTTATAGGTAAAACTAATTCCTTAGATAAATATACTAAATACATAGATATTCTCGAAGGAAAAATAAAGAAAAACTCAGAAATCGAAGATACTAGCAATACAGTTAAAAAGTTAAATGTTCAAGGTATAGAAGCCATGAAAAAAGAAGAGTATATTGAATCTCTTGAAATTTTTAGGAAAATAGTAGACTTGATTAAAAGCATAAATCAGAGTTAAGTAGACTTATCCAGATGATCTCTTTTTTTAATGGAAACTTCAAGCTTTATTTCCCTATTAATAACTACGTTAATTAATTCAAACTCTTCAATATTGTTATAGGGAAGATATATATAGTTAAAAATAAATATAATTTTTGGATAAAAATTGATCCAAGAGATTATCATTCTTAATGACAAGGGTGTACCTATATTCTTTCACAGTTTTAGTGGTAGTTCAGATAAGGATAGTGATTACCACGTGATTGCGAGCTATTTCGATCAGATTTGCCGATTTACCAAATATGGATTTAAAGAGAGTTTAAACACTTTGAAGATGAATAAAAGTGTATTTTATTTTTACACCGATCCTAAATCTTGCTTCCATCTAATTTTTAAGTGTGATAATAAGGTAGATAACAAAAAACTGAAGAAAAAATTGATAGATAATATTGCGGTGAGAGTTTTTGATAAATTCTTAGCTAAATTTAAGACGGAGTTAATTAATTTTAACGGAAATTTTTCTCAATTTAAATCTTTTTCTTTTGAAATTGATGAAATAGTAAAATCAAAAGGATTCTTAAGAAATTATGAAGGAAATCCGGAAATTATTTAATTTCTAAAACAAGCTACTATAACAGCATCTTCACATTTGCCTTCAATTCTCAAATACTTCTTTAATACCCCTTCCTCCACAAAATCACATTTTTTAAACATTGTGATAGATCTCTCATTTTGTATTGCTATATGAGCTTCAATTCTATTCAATTTTAGGTGGTTAAAAGCGATATTCTTAATTAACATAATTGATTTTGTGCCTAATCCTTGTTCCCAGTATTTAGGAAGAATCCAAATCCCTACTCCAGAACGCTGATGATACCAATTTATTGCCCAAAGACTAACTGAACCGATTCGAGTTGAAGTTCGATTCTCTCTTAATTCTATTACGTAATTAAATTGAAGGAATTTATCCCACGATTTTAGGTAATTTTTTACTAACCTTTTTGAGTGATCTAGAGATCTTAATGGACCTAACGATAAGTAATTAGTCATTTCCTTGTCTTGAAGACTCTGATAAAAAAAAGGTACGTCATCTTTGGAAACTTTTCGAAGAAAGAGATTTCCATCGTTAATTTCTTCGATTAATTCGATATCTTCCATTACATGTTTTATAATTAAAATTGCTTAAAAAATTATAGGAAGCATTTATGAGATAGAATTAGTAAGAATAAAAGTTTAAAAAAAAAAAGTAGATTACATCCCTTTAAAATGAGGGGAATCTTTTATCTTTCTTCTGCCGCCACACATATCACATTGTGTACCGTCTTCAAATTTACCTTTTCCGTCACATTTAGGGCACTTAACTTTTCTATTGAACGCCATTATTCCCTCTTTAGCGTCAAAGGATACCTGGTTGATTCCAAAGCCCATCTGCTCCATAATTGTCCCTAATTGGATGTTCCTAGTTCCAAACTTTACACATTTCTTAATTACAAATAACGCTGTAGTAGGAGCATCTCCAAACCATTTAGCTTTCTCATGGACGAGTTTTTCAAACTCTTCTCCCGCTGGTGCAATCCAATTAGCTAATCCCCAATCTAATGCGGTTTGAGCATCAATAGGATCCCCCGTCATCGCCATTTGTAATGCTCTATTAGTTCCAATTCTCTCTGCCATACGAGTAACCCCTCCATTCGCAGGAAAGATGCCTCGATGAATCTCTGGAAATCCAAGTTTGGATCGATCAGACACAATCACTAGATCACAACAAAGAACTAATTCGCATCCTCCTCCCAAGGCAAAGCCATCAACTGCGGCGATTAAAGGCTTTGCAAATTGTTCAAGTTCATCATATTCTCGATGTCTAATTCTCATTGCTAGTGCCATGTGCCATGTAACATTAGGTTTCAAGCCAGGGCTAAAAGCCGCTGCCAAATCTGCTCCAGCAGAAAACGCGGGTTTCTTTGTAAAATCTTTAGTCCCTCTCAAAACAACTGCTCGAACGCTATCGTCTGTTTCCATCATCCTTAAAGCTCTGGAAATCTCAGAGACTGTCTGTTCTGTCAGAGCGTTTAATCTATCAGGTCTATTGATTGATATCACTGCGTAATTACCATCGATAGTTCCTTCTCGAAGAACCTCACCTTGATCGTCAACTTTTGTGGGCCATTCAATTTTAATATGTCCAAATTCCTTATCTGACATTTATATTAACCTCTTCAAATAACCTTTTTTATATTCTTTAATTCTCTACAAAATTTGATTTGTGAATATTTAGTAGTAATCCTTTAGCAATTAAAAACTTTCAAATTTTTCTTTTTCGTAATTTTACTAAATCATTGAAAGCAACAATAATGGATAATCAAATAAAAAATTAAAAAAAAAAAAAATAAAAATAAACTCTGAAATATTCGAATTTTGACTTACTTTCGCATGCTAACAAAGCCGCCAGACTTCATTAACTCACAAGGTCTAAGATACTCTTTACCAGTCTTGTCTGCTAAATCGTCTAGAAGTTTTGACCAATTTTCATATTGGTTTTTACCTCCACCAAAAGGTCCGGGAGTATTCATTCCAGCCATGTTCGCATCGTCAATTACTTTGAATCCAGTAACGACTTTTTCTTCTAATAGGCGACAACCTTCGTTTAGCATAATTGCCATGGAATTTTGAACGCTAAATAATCCTGCTTTTTTAGACTTATCGATTTTCGGTCTACCAGCTGACCAATCGAAAAATCCTTGAGGCGATTTTCGTCCGAGTTTATTCTCTTCAACCATCTTTGTAAGAACTTTTCCTGGTTTAAAATCAGGAGATAATGTTTCCGCATAATAGTTGCCTACATGAAACATGGTATCAAGCCCAACATAATCCCCGAGTTCACAAGGTCCCATTGGCATTAATCCTGCAGCATCAGCATCGATTTGCTCCCATGGTATACCCTTTTCAGCGGCTTGATCAAACACCCAATTAAGGTAAATTTGAACTGGTGCGTTTAAACGATTTACGATAAACCCAGGGCGATCTTTCAAGACTTTCGGAACAAATCTTTTTCCTTTTAAGCAGGGAAGCCCTTTTCCAATTTCAACGCCAATATCCATCGATTCGTCGGAACTTTTCTCGCCCGCTATTATTTCTACTAATC
>JAEOTS010000008.1 GCA_016839745.1 Promethearchaeota archaeon | reverse complement strand
TTAAGTCCACAAGACACTTTTGCGAAAATTGATAAAATATCAAAACAAGTAAATGAATTAATCAAAAAGATTAGACCCGAAGGATCAGGTTGGGGCGTCGATTTCGCAAAAAATAGCGTTGCTGTTGGCTCAGCGAAGCACGGTTGGGGATTTACGTATGAAATTTTATTGGAAAAAGGTTTAAAGCCACAAGATGTATTCGCAAAGTATAAAGAAGGCGACATTCAATGGTTAAGAGATAATCTTCCACTTGACGAGCCTATGTTAAGGATGGTTGTGGATCATTTACCTAATCCTGTCGAAGCCTCAAAGTATAGAATTCCTCACATATGGGGGGGCGATTTAAACTCAGAACTAGGACAATCACTTCAAAAATGCGATCCTAAAGGGCCTCTCTATGGTATGATTACAAAAATATTCTTAGATCCACGAAGAGGGTACCAGGCTACTCTAATAGGTCGTGTTTTTTCAGGTACATTCGATCACACTGATTCCGTTTATTTGATAAACAGTAGGAGTACAAATCGAATAAAACGATTAGGCGTTATGGAAATCACAGATCTTTTAGATATACCCCGCGTTCCAGCAGGTAATTTATTTGCTTTATACGGGTTTATTTGTCCATCTGGAGAGACATTTATGTCTTCAAGTGACGTACCAAAAGATAAAGAGGAAGCATACCAATTACCCACCTTTGAAAAAATCCAATACGCTTGTGAACCCGTTGTTTCAAGAAGCATAAAAGCCCAAGATCCACAGGAAATAGATAAATTGACTACAGTAGTAAACAAGTGGCTTCAAGCAGATCCGACTGCAATGTATCGTTTAGATAAAGAGTCTGGAGAATTCATTTTAAGTGGAATTGATCCGCTTCAAATTGAAATACTTACAAAGCGAATTAATAATCAAGTGGAAATTCATATTGGAGAACCAATTATTGTGTATCGAGAAAAAATAACCAAGAGAAGCAGAGACTATTATACTAAATCAGCAAACACCCATAATCGTATCTTACTATACATTGAACCCTTAGATGAGAAAACCGAAAAATTGATAGAATCAGGTAAAATAACTGATTTAATGCATGATAAAGATAGAGCAGCAGTCTTAAGGGAAGAAGCTGGTTGGGACGCAAAAGAAGCTAGAAGGATCGTTGACGTATACCAAGGAAGCTTACTCGTAAATGGCACCTCCGGATTACAACGATTTGATAAAGTTAAATCTTATTTAACAGCCGCCTTTAGGGATTGGCTTGGAGAATGTATTCTTGCGAAAGAACCAGCCGCAGGATTTAAGGTCGTTTTCACAGATATGACAATTCACGAAGATACAAGGCATACGTCATATGGTCAAATCGCTGGAATGGCTTTTTCAGCAATGTCATTAGCTATGTTGGACGCTGGACCTCATCTTTTTGAACCCATTCAGAAGATTGATGTAAAAACACCAGAAGGAACGGAAGGGCCCGTAAATGCCATTATTAACAGGCGACGTGGCAAAATTACAAATGTAGTTCCCGAAGGAGAGTACGTAAGAGTTCACGGTGAAATTCCAGCAGCTGAAACTATTGGTATAGCTGACGATATTCGAGGTTCTACTCAAGGTAGAGCGTTTTTTGGATACGAATTTTCAGGTTTTGAAAAAGTACCTAACAGTTTAGAAGAAGATCTTATCCTCGAAATCCGCAAACGTAAAGGTATGCCAGACCACTTGCCAAACACTTCAAGTTGGGATCGGTTTATTTACAGAAAGACTTAAAAATTTTAATTATTACTATCTTTTGTTTTCTTATTTTCTATTAATTTTTCTCTCAGATTTACATTTTTAGCTATTTTTTTTATTCCTAGGTCAAAATCATTTGGTGTAATTTCGATTTGCTCTAACAATTCTGGATCAATAATTTCAGATTCCAAATCAATTTGTGATTGATATCTTCTAATCGCAGACATTGCTGCCTCTTGGCATACTGCGGAAATATCTGCTCCACTAAAATTCTGAGTGCTTCTAGCTAATTCTTTAAGTGAGACCATTTTTACTAATGGCATATTTTTAGCGTGAATTCTAAATATTTCCTCACGACTTCTTTCATCAGGTAAGTTTATCTCTATTATTCTGTCAAATCTACCTGGACTTAGTAGAGCAGTTTCTAAAAATTCTAGTTTATTGGTTATGCCAATTACAATAACTCTCCCTCTGTCATCGAACCCATCCATTAAAGATAACATTTGAGATGTCGTTCTGTGTTCCGATTTATCTATACCTAATTCCTTTTTTGGAGCAATGGAATCTATCTCATCAATAACTATTATAGAAGGCGCATTATCTTTAGCTGTTACAAATATCTCCCTTAACTTTCTTTCTGTTTCGGAGTAATATTTTCCGATTATTTCTGGGCCGTTTATTAAAATTGAAAAAGCTTCACTTTCATTAATTAAAGCTTTAGTCAATAGGGTTTTTCCACATCCCGGAGGACCACATAATAAGATTCCTCTTTGAGGCTTTATACCTAACTTATTGAATAGAGATGGATGCCTTAACGGAAATTCTGTAACTTCTCTTATTTCTTTTATTTCTTTATGTAAACCTCCAATATCCTCGTATGTAACATAATCTGCTCCTCTTTCTTCATCTTCAGTAATATGTTCACTGATATGTAAGACTGTTTCCGGCTTGATTGTACAAACGCCATTAGGTTTTAAATTTATAACTTTGAAGGTTAAATCTCTGCTAATACCTATTGATATATATACAAAATCGTTAATTGTCACGGGATAGTTGTTTAATTTTCGTTTAACGAAAGTTTCGAATCGAGGATTAGATTTTATTTTTACGCTTATCGGTGCTAAAACGATTTTTTGAGCCGATTGTACAGTGACTTTTCTAATTTGTATCGTTTCATCTATATTTGTTCCCGTATTTTTTTTCAATCTAGAATCGATACGAATTATTCCTAGTCCACTATCTTGAGGATAACTTGGCCAAGCAATCCCAGCACTTTCCTTTTTTCCAATAAGAGCTATTACATCACCAGATTTAATTTTAAGCTTCTCCATAACTTCTTGATCAATTCTAGCTATGTTTCGACCGATATCTCTTTTTTTAGCTTCTTGTACCCTTAAAGTTATATCTATGCTATCTTTAGTATTACTATTCTTATTCTGTTCTCTCATTATTATTATAAATCAATACTGTCACACATTGAATTACTAGAATAGAAGGATTTCAGAGTTAAAAATATTCATTATTTTAGAAGATACTATAAATTACATTGAAACTTTAAAATAGAGTTCTCTAACTAGCTTTTGAAACGCTTCAATCACTCCTTGTCCTGTTAAGGCACTTGTTTTATAATACCCCATGAGGTTATGATCCTCAGTAAATTTTTCGACATTTATATCCGAGTTCACTTTATTTTTATTAGAACCCAGCTCGATTTCATTAATCAAATCGATTTTGTTCCCAAATAACGCTATTGGAATATCTCCGCAATATTTTTTAAGCTCTTTAAACCACTTTTCATTGTGATTAAAACTTTTTAATTCTTCGGGAGCGTGGGAAAACACGATTACCGCCCCGCTACTTCCATTATAAAACTTGCGACGCATAACTTCAAAGGTTTCTTGACCCGCAATATCCCATATAAATAGCTTAACTTGCTTACCTTCTATTTTTTCATCGTAATTTGAAAATTGAGCTCCCAAAGTGGAGATATAGTCTTTTTGAAACGATCCTGTTGTATATTTCTTAACTAATGTCGTTTTACCGACAGCTGGATCGCCAACAACAGTAATTTTAAATTTATACTCTTTATCTACTATTGACATAATCATGATAGTTAAAATTTCTTTAAATATTTTTAACTATGGGAATTGTTCCAAATCTTAACATTTAAAGAATTAAAGATTTATTATTAATATTAAGGGAATTTTGAAACGAATTAAAGAGAATAATTATAATGTGAATATGTCCGAAGATCAAGAAAATCAAAACGATGAAGAAACTAATATAGAACAAGAAGAACCAAGAGAAGATCGAGACGATTTAGATGCATATATCTCAGATATCAAAAACCTCGAAACAGATTTTTCGGATTTGGAGGATCTTGACCTTGAAGAATTACAGGAAATGCAAGATGCAATAGCAAAAGTTAAAGAACTGGAAAGCAAAGAAAAAGAAGAAGTTGTTGAAGAAAAAATTTCAGAAGAATATGAAAGCTTTAAACCTGATATTCAAACTACCGAGCGTGAAGATTATCTAATGCAAAAAGAAGCTATGATTACCGACTTCTCTGATATTGAAAATATTGATTTTGATGAACTTCAGGAGATGCAGAAAGCCATAGAGACTGTAAAACAAGAAGAAGACCAAACAACTGAAAAGGCAATGACTCAATACCCCACTAGCAGTGCTGAATCCTCAGAATTAGAAGAACGCATAAAACAGGAACTTCTTGAGCGAAAACAAGAAACTAAAAAAGTAATAATAACACCCGAAAAATTTTTGGAACGTACAAGGAATAAGCGCGATAAAATATGGTATCATGTCCTTCATTATTTAGTGTATCAAGCAGAGGACTACATCGCTAGCAAAGAATTACTTTACGAAATGCTAAAGGAAGTTACGAGCAAAAGCCCAATTGATCCCATTCCTGAAAATCAATTCTATTTTGGTCTAGGTTATATACTCAGGTTAACTCTAAATGAAAAGCAAGTCGTGAAATACATTAGGGGAGGCAAATTTAAAATTAATGTGGGAATAAAGGGGATAAGTGATATATTAGAAGAAGTAGGAGAACCGATTAGTACGAGACCAATTTTAAAAGAGGAAGAAAAGAGAAAAATGTACAAGGAATTTCTCAACGACGATTTTTTTGATCAAATCTAAGGATTTGAAATGGCGAAGTTACCAGCACACTCACCAAGATAAATAAACTTATATATATCTAAAAAGATAATTAATTACCATTTAATTCAAAAAATATTAGAAAAATTAGTGGTTAGTTATGGTTCTAGATATAGTAGATATTTTACAAGGAAGTCTTAGTCTAATATATGTTGCAATTTCTTTCATTATTGGAGTTACTATTATCTCTAAATACGGCAAATACAGGAATAGGCTGTATATTCTAGTGGGTCTGTGTTGGGTTATGTTGTCCACTCTTTGGCTACCAGAGGCAGCTTCATTCCTGATGAGCTTAATTATTCAACGAACTCTCGCGATAGAATGGTATTTTATTATAGGCAATGCGTTCGTTCCAGTTGCTTTATTCTGTTGGATTTTTGCTTACACAGATATGATCAGTCATGAGAAACAAAAACTAGCTTTAATACTTGTGGGTATCTTTAGTATTGTTTTTGAAGGATTGTTTTTCTATTATTTCTTTTTGGACATTGACTTTATTGGAGTAATCAACCCATTAAGACCATTTAGTGCCGATTTGGGGTTTTTCTTAACAATATTGCTATTCATTACGTTTGTAACGTTATTTATAACCGGGTTTAAGTTTGCGAGAAAGTCATCAAGATCTGAAAATAAAGAAGTTAGATTAAAAGGAAAGCTCCTTCTATTTGCTTTTGTCGCATTTACAATCGCTGCTCTGCTCGAAAAAACAATAAGATCTATCCTGTTAGGAATAGTTTTTACTGATCCACTTCTTCCTATATTATCAATTATGGTTGTAGTGGTAAGAGGTCTATTAATATCAAGCTCGATTGCATTTTATGGCGGTTT
>JAEOTS010000048.1 GCA_016839745.1 Promethearchaeota archaeon | reverse complement strand
TAAGTCCTCATTTGCAACTAAGTTAAAATCAACATCAACTTTAGAATCCTCTTCATAATTTAAGTCTAAAATAACTTTATCATTTTTAATTCCAAGTGATATAGCTGCAGTTACCTTGTAATCTGGAAAGACGTAAATTCGTTGCTCATTGAACAAGTAATTAATCGCATCAAATACGGCGACAAAAGCACCAGTGATCGAGGCACATCTCGTCCCTCCATCTGCTTGTATAACATCGCAATCTACTTTAATTGTCCGCTCACCAAGTTTCTCGTAGTTAAAAGCAGCTCTCATACTTCTTCCGATTAGCCTTTGAATTTCATGAGTTCTTCCTTTTACACCAGATCTTTCTCTTTCTCGTGGATTTCTTGATTGAGTCGCTCTTGGTAGCATGTTATATTCGGCAGTTATCCATCCAGTTCCCGTATCTTGTAAAAATCTAGGAACATTTTCCATAATTGAAGCTGTTATAATCACTTTTGTGTTTCCCTGGGTAACTAAAACGGAACCTTCTGGATACTGTAGAAAGTTTCGTTCAAAAGTAGTTTTCCTTATTTCGTCGAATTTTCTTCCGTCAAGTCTTACATTTCCAAGCATTTAAGCAAAACCAGATTATTATCAATTCTCTTTTCTTATAAATAAAATGAGATTAATAATTATAATGTTAATTTATTAAAAAAGAACACGAATAAAATAATTCTAAATAAGCAAAAAGAACCTATGAAGCAATATATGTTAATAAGAATTACTTAAGAGGGAAAGTTCCAAGGATTTTCTGCCAAATCACGTTGGCTTTCATTTGTTCAAGCGCTTTTGCTGCCCCAGGATCGCTTTTGTCAGCTTCAAAATCCATAAAGAATATATATTCCCATCTCCCTTTTCTTCGTGGTCTTGATTCGATCTTCGATAAATTTATGTTAGCATCAGAGAATATTTTTAAAACCCAATATAAAGCTCCGGGTACATGTTTAGTTACAAAAACAATCGAAGTTTTCATTTTTTCAGCTTTTAGGGGATTTTCCTTTTTAGAAATAATTAGAAATCTCGTATAATTTGATTTTTCGTCCTCGATATTTGAGTCCAAGACTTTCAGTTCATATATATTTGCGGCAAACTTAGTCCCTATGGCAGCATACGATTTATCTGCTAATTTTCTAACCCTACGAACAGCTTCGGCAGTAGAAGTAACCTCTGTAATTTTAGCATTTGGCAAATTTGATTTTAACCATATTTTTGTTTGAGCAAAGGCTTGAGGGTGAGAAAAAACATTTTTAATGTCCGAAAGCTCTGCTTCCTTTAAGGATATTAAATTTTGAATCACTCTTACCTCAATTTCCCCATGTATAAATAAATCATTTTCTATGAGTAAGTCAAGAGTTTCTCTAACAGTTCCTTGAAGACTGTTTTCAAAAGGGACAATACCGTATTCTAACAAATCCTTTTCGATGCTATCGAAAATTTCTGGCATTGAATCGTACGGAATAAACTGAGTACCCGCTTTAGCAAAGAACTCGAGAGCTGCTTGATGTGTGAAAGTTCCCACAGGACCCAAATATCCTACTTTTGTAACAGTGCCTTGAATAAGCTTGCTTGCACTTATAATTTCTTTCCAAATTGCCTCTATACTTTTTTTTTTGAAAATTGTAGATTTATTTTTAATTCTTTCCTTGATTTCTTCTTCTCTTTTTGGTTGCGAAATTTCTAATTTTAAAGATTTCTTTAAGTTTCCAATTTTTATTACTGCGTTAGCTCTTTTATTGAGGAGATCAATAATTTTATCGTCAATATCGTTGATTTGTTTTCTGATATCCTCCAATTCTTGATTTATATTTTCTTCTTTGCTCAATTTAATCCCTCCGTGATGTATTTTGGGTTATATTATAAAAAAAATTATAAAATTTTATGTAAATTTAATTCCAATCCCGCAACTGGGAACTCTAATTTAAAATTTAAAAGAACTTCTGGATTTATTTCTCCTATTTCCCCAACCTTGACGCCTCTTAAATAAACATCACCATAACGGCCGTTAATATAACTAGGATTTATCCCAACCTTTATCTCATATTCGTTATAGAGTCCAATAGCTGTCATAATGAAATCTAAAGTTGATCTGATTTCAGTAAAGTCAGCATCTTCGTGATAAGATACTGCTGAGAGATGGATTTCGCGTTTGGCACCAGTTTCTTCTTCAGTTGCCAATAAAACAACATCTCCAACTTCAAAAATTCTGATTGGTTTTTCTTCAGATCTATTAAATCGTATTGTATCCATTAAATTTGGTAAAATTGATGTTCTAGTCGTATTATATTCTTTTGAAACGGGATTAGCAATCTGAATTAAGTTTGATTCATCGAAATTTTGTTTCATATAGCTATATTGCTTTTCAGAGCTGGTCAGTATGAAGTTGAGAACTTCCAAATATCCTGCTCCGATCATAATTGTCCTTACCTTATTTGAAAAGGTTTGAATAGGATGATATTCTCCAACACATCCTTCCCGAATAGTTTTTGGTATGTTGAAATAACCGTAACCGATTGCGACTTCTTCCGTAAGATCCACAGGATGCATTACATCTCCTCGAAAGGCAGGAATGTATACGTCTAAATAACCATTTTTCTTTGATTCCTCAGCATCTATCCTTACTTTCTGAAAGCATTTAATCATTTCAGATGGAGTTAATTTCAAACCAAGGTAACTGTTAATATAATCAATTTCAACTTCCCATTTAGTAGTATCTAAATCTGGTGTTATTATTTCCTTTTCCCCTTCGTAATTTACTTTAACACTTTCGATTTTAGCTCCCATGTCTGATAATGTCGTAGATAAAATGTTTAATGCAAGATTCACCGCATTAAAATCGGTTCCAGTTAGATCTAAGAACAAATTTTTAGTTTCGTCCGTAACAGTCGTGAGAACTCCATTTATGATCGGTGGAAACGAAAGAACCTCGTTATTGTCATCAAAAATAATTGGATATACCTCCTTCCCTTCTAAAATATTGGCGTATTCGATACCTTTATCGTGGAGCAGTAAAATTTCTTCTAAATTCATAGGGTATCCATCTCCATGTAAAGGTGTAAAACTTACTGAATCTGGCTTTACCGCAGTATACCTATACGGAGGTTTAACCTTATCTAAATCGTGTACACCAATTGCAACCTTCCTTCTGTCTCTCCCAACAGCCCAGTGAAGGTGTTCTTGGATGTTCATTAAAGTAGCAACTTCTTCTTCGTCTAAGTCAATGTTTCGGATAATTCCACATACAATAAACGGTCTTACTTTTTTAACGCTAGGATCTACATTCACTACAACTTCACTTGGTTTTATGTCAAATTTCGGGATACCTAATTTAACCTCGTAATACCCTTGTAAAGCCCTAGCTATACCCTCTGGAGAGGAGAAATCTGGTCTATTAGGATTGTATTCGATTTTTATCTTTTGTTCTTCTCTATCAATATCTTCTAAATCCAAACCAATCCATTGTAAATCGTATTCTAACTCCTCTATATCCAATTTTTTACCTACTAACCTTTCTAACCTATCAATTTTTAATTCAAGAGTTGGTATTATCGTTTCACCTCAAATTAATATGGTTGTTGCCGTAACCATTTTATTGGATTAATATACAAGTCTCTAATATCCTTCCTGTCGTAATACAACATCGCAATACGTTCAAGTCCTTGACCCCATGCCAAAACTCTTGTTGGGTTTTTAATGCCCCAAGGATATGTTACTTCTGGTCTGAAGATTCCGGAACCACCCATTTCTAACCACTCTCCTAATTTGTCATAATATACAGAAACTTCCATGCTTGGTTCGGTATATGGGAAAAAACCAGGTC
>JAEOTS010000047.1 GCA_016839745.1 Promethearchaeota archaeon | reverse complement strand
TTAGTAGCCAACGCTCTCGGTCAGAACACACAGACAATTACAATAGGAGGGGTGGATTCAGAGGGTAACGACGCAACTAACGAGTTATCTTTTCTTTTTCTTGAAGCGTATAAAAATGTGAAAGTGCTTACAACTGATCTTTCTGTACGAATTCATAAAAACACCCCTAAACAATTTTTCGAGGATGCTATTAAAGTCTTTAAGCACACTTCAGGTATAGCGTTTTACAACGACGAAATTATCATTCCGGCTCTTCACGATACAGGTTATTCAATAGAAGATGCACGTCATTATGTCATAATCGGTTGTGTGGAACCCACAGGACAAGGAAATAGCTTTTCGGCTACAGGCAGAATGTTTATGAACTTACCCGGTGTGCTGGAATTAACTTTGAATAATGGGTATAGCAACTTTTCTGAAAATATTGATGGGTTACAGACTGGAATTCCGGAAGATTTTGCTACATACGATCAATTTTACCACGCGTTTACTCGTCAACTCAAATTTAACATTGAAAAAAGTGTTAAAATCGCCGAAGTAGGAGATAGAGAAGTCATGAACTATTTTCAACACCCGTTTGTCTCTGCTACACTTGAAGGTTGCTTGGAAAGCGGAAAGGATTACGTGGGTGGGGGCGCTAAATATAACTTTTCTTCGATAACTGCTTATGGATTTGCTACTTTAGTCGATTCTATGTATAACATTAAAAAAGTCGTATACGACGAAAAACTCATGAGTTTACCAGATTTTATACAGATTATCAACTCAAACTTTGAAGAGAATGAAGTCTATCGCCAAAAATTAATTAATAATTACGAAAAGTGGGGGAATGATGAGACTGAAATTGACTCTTTTGCTAATGAATTATGGGATCTATTTACGAATGAAGTGAGCAAGTATCAACCTTTAAGAGGAGGAAAGTACAATGCAGGAGCTTACTCAATGGGCATCCATGTAATGGAGGGGATGTTAACTCAACCTACCGCTGACGGTAGAAAAGCTGGAAGACCCATCTCAAATAGTTTATCCCCCGTGAATAGAGTGGAAAAAAACGGAATCACCGCCACTCTGAATTCAATTGCAAAATTAAATTACAACTACTCAATGAATGGAGTAGCAGTTAATATAAGATTGCATCCCCAGAACTTAAATACTCAAGAAAATATCGAAAAGTTTTATCATTTGTTAACAACATATTTTGACAAAGGTGGGATGCAGATTCAACCAAATGTAGTCTCAACCGAAACATTAAAGGATGCCCAGATTCATCCTGAGAATTATACCGATTTAATTGTGAAAGTGGGAGGATATAACGCGACATTTATTGATTTAGGACTACCAATTCAAAACGATATTATAGACCGATCAGAAAGTACAATTTAGAATTATAACAGTGAAACCATATGATATCAGAAAAATTGTTTCCTATAAGTATTAACCCACAATTTTGTGTCCGTTGTGAAAAGTGCTCGTATTCATGTCCCCCAAAAGCTATATTTTTTAGAGATACATTCCGATATGTCGATTATAATAAGTGTAAAGGATGTCTAAAGTGTGTAGATGTTTGCGAGCATAACGCCATAGTAGTAATCTCTTTAGAGGAAGGAGAGTTAATTAATTTTAAAATTGATAAAGAAAGATGTACCGTCTGTAAGAAATGTTTAGAATCAGACTTTTGTTTTCAAAACTTATTTGAGCTTGAAATTGACCCAGATACCAAGCAAGAATATATCGTAATTATCAACACCTCCATGGATAAGTGCAAGAACTGCTTAAAATGCTTTAAAGATTGTCCAAATAACGCGATTATTCCAATTATATCTATAAATAAGACATAATTCTTGTTAAATTTCTGACTTCTAGGAAACTATTAAAAAAGAATGGAAATATAGTTCCTTATAATATTTTGATTTTTAAATTACTAATAAAAATAAGCGAAATTGAAGTAATGAAAAATGATTATTGATGCTCATTGTCATATTTGGGATGAAACTCTAATTAATGGCGATTTTTCCAAATTAATAGACGGCGTGATTAAAAAACTTAAGTGTCCTGATCCAAAATATATTTCTGATGGCAGCGTTGAGAGATTATTGCGAGAAATGGACGAAGCGGGAATTGATAAAACGGTAATATTAGGATTAGATGGGGATTTCTTATTCAGAAGCACTATATCATATAAATTTTATAATGATTTTGTGGCGGATATTCTTAAAAATTATCCTGACAAATTCATAGGATTTGCCGGTATCGATCCTAGGAGAGGAAAAGAAGCGATTATGGAATTAGAACGATGCGTTGAAGAATTAGGGTTTGGAGGGGTGAAGTTTTGGACTTTAACCGGTTTTTACCCCGATGATAAGAAATTTTATCCTTTTTATGAGCGAGTTGAAGAATTGAACGTGCCAATTCTTGTTCACACGGGACTTGGTCCGCAATATACATATCTTAAGTATTGCCAGCCTATCTATGTCGACACAATAGCGGTAGATTTTCCTGATATTAACTTCATTATGGCTCATATGGGAGATCCTTTCACAAACCAGGCGCTCGCTGTAGCTGGAAAGAACCCTAATGTTTATATTGACATATCTGCTTGGGAGCCAGTTTTTAAATTTTCTCCACCAGCGTTCGTGCAAACTCTATACCAAGCTAAAATGACATGCGGAATCGAAAAAATCTTGTTCGGTTCAGATTGGCCCCTCTTTACCCATATCTTATCACAACAAGATTGGGTAAAAGCGATAAAAAAGTTAAAAATCCCCCCACCGTTAAGACTTATGGGTATTACTGAGTTTACTGAAGAAGAGAAAACTGCTATATTAGGAAATAACGCTGCCAAAATATTAGGTTTATAGAAATTTAAATTATAATTACTTTCCTTTTTTTATAATAATGCATTTAAATTTAAATTACCATTTCGTTTTAGAACCTAGTTTAATATCCAAAACAGGTGTTCCATTAATCGCATCGAGATTCTTGACGAATAAAGTAGCGTCTTTAATTTTGATTAATTTAACATTAGTAATACCAATGCGAGATAATCGATTAGGAGTTCGAGAAGCAAAAATACCAACTTTTTTACCATCTATACCTCGAGGAAAGGTTGATCGAATCTTACCTTGTTTATGAAAGTAATAGACAACCGTAATCCAATCGTCTTCTTCTAATTTGTAAAGAAACGGTAATTGAGATTCAAAAAGGTGAATTTTAGAGACATTGTTTCTGCTCCCCTTCAACCCAAATCCTTCCCCTCTCTCTAATAAATTTTCTACAAAACCGATTGGAAAAATCTTAAACGGCTTATTATTCTGATATAAACAAGAATAACAGATGAATTGATTATCAAATTTATCAAGTTGGTCCAACTCCTTTTCCTTTTTACATTTCGTACAGACTGGCATAGCTAATAGTTAAGTTATTGGTTAATTTGATAATTTCCAAAAAGTCTGGTTATTGTAAATTACTTTTTTAATCTTATTCTGGGATGCTAGAGTATTCAATTGATCTAATAAATCTTGCTCATTAACCGTTTTTGAACTAAATGTTTCAGTAATTTGTTCTAGTCTCATTGGATGCCTTTCAAGTAAAGTCTTTAATTCCTTTTCAAAATTAGAACCAAAAACACTAAATGTTCCTTGTTCAGGAAAGTTTATATTATTATATTCTCCAAAAACATCGTTTAAAATGGGTATTATGTTCTGATCGGGAATTTTCACCCAACTTTCAGTAGGAGGCCTTATTGGAACATTAATATCAATTCTATCGGGTTTTATTAAATCGATCTTCTCTTTGATCTTCATTAACTCTTCCTTAGAATCGTTAATTCCCTTCATTACCATTATTTCTATCCAGAATTTACCGCTAAATTCTTTCCGAAAATCAATGTATCCTTGAATAATTTTTTCGTACTTTATGGAGGGATGAGGACGATTTATTTTAATGAATAATTTTTCATCTCCCGCATCTAATGTTGGTAAAATAACATCAGAAAAGATAAGATCATCCTTTACATCGTCTTGGTATAATAAACTACCATTAGTAATTACACAAATCGGTTTTTTAGATATTTCCTTTGCTTTCAAAATCAGTTTTCCTAAACTTTTGCATAAGGTAGGTTCACCACTACCTACAAAGGTTATGTAATCAAACTCCCCTTTATTTTTATTAATACTCTGTTCTATTTCTTCGTAAATTTCTTCTAAGGGATAAAAATTTTTTCTCTCACTAGTAAAATTAGTCGTTTTTCCCAATTGACAATATATACACTGATAATCGCATGTTTTTGAAGGAATAGGGTCAATTCCTAAAGACCTCCCTAATCGTCTACTAGGAACAGGTCCATATATGTATTTCATTTTCTCTTTTTATTAATAAACACAATTTTGTAAGCAAAATCCAGCATTTCTTGATTTTATCTTTTATTTTTTTAAACTTTCTAATATGTAATAATCATCTATCGCTCTTTTTAACGTTGTGACCGCTAATTCAGCACAATGTTTGTGATCTTCTGGCAAACCGTTTAACGCAGCGTCAATATCTTCTTGTTTTAGTTTTTCAGCGTCATCTAAGGATCTATTTTCAATAAGAAGAGTGGTTTGACATCCTGCTGCCACTGAAGCACCACAACCGTCAGTAAGAAAATTGGCTTTCTCAATAATTTTATCCTTTATTTTTAAAAAGAAAGACATGGTGTCACCACAGGGACCCTCGTAAGTTTTAGAAATAGTGATCTCATCTTCAGGAGGCTTACCCCAGTTTTTAGGATCGTGATATAATGAAACTATGCGCTCGTTATATACTTTAATTTCTTCTTCATAAATGATTTTTTGAAGATTTTCTACATACTCATCAAATTTATCTTTAGGCATTTATAATGAAACGCTCATTTTGATTATGATTCAATTGCTATAAAAAAATATTGTCCAAAAAGGTATTCAATTCAGTTAAAGCTAATGATGATGATCGTGATCGTAATTATCGTCTGCGTCAGTGTGGATTTTTTCTACGCCATAACCTTTACCTCCACCAGGAGAACAAATGTTTTCACCGCCTTCTAATGTCCCGTCTAACACCTTAGCAATAACATCGTCAACATTACCAACAATACCTTGTATAACTTCGATTCCGTATTGGTTAAAGAAACCAATTGCTCTATGCCCTATTCCGCCCACGATCATACACTTCGCTCCTTGATCGTTAATGAACCTTGGTATGCTCCCTACTTCGTGTCCAGGATTAGGCAACACTTTTTTATCAACTACTTGGTTATCTTCTATTGAAACAAAAGTAAAATCTGGAGCCCGACCAAAATGCTGCGAAACGCTTCCCATTTCTGTACAGATTGCTATTTTCAACTTTTTAATCACATCTTTTTTATTAATTATAATATGATTTAAGTAATTATTTAGAATAATTATTCAAAATACTTAAATATTGTGTTTGATATTTGATTCATAGGATGTAATGAATAATGGATAATTATTCATAATCTAATTTTAAAAAAAATAATAATAAGGAGATGATAATAAAATAATGCCTGGTGGAGATAGAACTGGTCCTAGAGGCCTTGGAGCGAGAACCGGAAGAGGTTTAGGATATTGTGCGGGATATGAAGCTCCGGGATATGCTTACGGCCCAGGGTTAGGTTATGGAAGAGGTAGAGGCCGAGGGATGGCATATGGTGTCGGACGAGGAAGGGGATATGGAAGAGGGTGGGCTTATAGAGAAACTGTATATTCTCCTCCATTTATACCTACAGCTCCGGTTTATACTTCAAGAATCCCTTTAGAACCAGTAGATAAATTAACAATGCTAAAACAGGAAAAGGATTACTTAGAATCCGAACTTAAAGGTATAAGTTCCGCGCTTGAAGACATATCCAAAAGTATTGTAGAATTAGAAAAAAAGGAATAACTTTTTTTTCATTTTTTTTATTATTAAAAATTACATAGTCCAGAACAACTAAAGTTGAATCGGATGTCGCAAATTAGAGATACTTACGAAGATTATCTTAAAGCAATTTATATCGTATCTAGGAAAAACAGGGGAGGCTGGGTCTCAAATTCAGAGATTTCTAACTTTCTTAAAGTTAAACCCGCTTCAGTATCAAGTATGTTATATAAATTAAAAAAGAATAACTACATTCATTGGTATCCTAGGAAATCAGTAAGATTAACAGCGAAAGGTAAAGAAGTCGCGTTAATAACTATCAATAAATATAACCAATTGAAGCATTTCTTTGGGGACATTTTAGGGGTGGACAATGCTTCTGAACTCGACGAACTCTGCTGCAAAATAGAGCATAAAATATCGCCAGAGATATCAGATGCTTTAGAAAACCTTTCTCTTAGAGAAATTCAAGAAAATATTTAAAAAATAAAGTTAAAATTTAAATCGTTTAATCTTTAATTAGAAATCATGTCAGATGTTAATTTAAAAGTAAACGATGAAAAAGTTCCTTTAAACGATTTTATGGAAGAAATGCTGAAGAATTTGATGTTGGGGTATTTAAAATCAGCAAAAGGTATCCCTGAAGACATTAAATCGATTAATGTTGAAATAGAATTTTAATTTTTTTTTCTTTCTTATTAAAATTCAGAGTCTAAAACGCTATTATCAAGAATATCTCTAGTTGAATCTATTATTCTAATGGATTTAAATAAAATAAAAAAAAAGAATTATTTATAATTCTTGGATTGTTTTTTGCCTTGCTAATTTTTCTTCTTCCGTAAGTTCAACTTCGCCTCTTTTTACGAACATCATCATAACAAAAGCTAAGATGAAGAATATGGCGCCATTAAGAAGTAAGAATGATATTCCAAGTAAATCTGTAAGACCGCCGACGATCATAGGTCCTAATATAGCAGCAAAGTAACTGAAAAAGTAATATAATCCTGTATATGTGCCAATTTTCTTTTCACTAGGAGCTAATTCCCATACAATTACGATTGAATTGGTGTTAATCATTGCCCATCCGATTCCAAGTAAAGCAAGTGGAATTGCCATTATGCCTAATGGAACTTTGGCAAGCCCCATGAAGAATCCAACTATTAACATAACCGTCCATAGTATGACCCCGATTTTAATTGTTGTTCTTCTCCCAATTTTAGCAGGAAGTAACGATAGAGGATATATTGATATTAAAAGAGGAACAGTAACTATAAAAGGTAAGAACCCCGCAAGACCTTCGTCGTAACCTAACACCTGCACTCCATAAATTGAAACAAGCGCAACGATTCCCTGATATCCAATGAACCAAAAGAAGATCGCTAATAACATAAAAATTGTGCTCTTATCTTCCTCGGAGGCTATGTCCTTAATACTCTCGATCAATCCAGGAGTAGTCTTTTCTTCTTTGACTTTTTCTCCTTCTTTTCCTTCCATTTCTAAAATTAACTGATAACTGTATGAATCTTTTTCTTTTATTCGCCATAATAGAACCAGAAGAGCAACTACCATTATTATTGAAATAATTAGAAATAATAGTTGTAGTCCAACTATACCAAGTAAAATACTGAACCCGTATCCGATTGCCACTCCAAGGCCTCCCATAAGATTTATTATTGCGTTTCCTTTACTTCTATGAACTGGTCTTACGAAATCTGGCATCAATGAAACAGCTTGGGCCCTATAAAAGCCCATACTTATTCCAAATAAGAACATATAGATTAGTAGCATTATAATCGAAGTTTGTGTTGGAATTAAAGAGAAAAATAACGCGCCTAAAGGAATCCCTATAATCAAATATGGCATTCTTCTTCCGAATTTAGTACGTGTGTTGTCGGAGATTGAACCCATAATAGGCTGAATTATTACTCCAATAATGTTATCTAATGCCATAAGTAAGCCAATTATGAATAAAGAAGTAAAATAATCACTTAATAACAAAGGAACTTGTGCGTTATAAAGTGCCCAGGCAATTTCAGAAGAAAAAAAAGCTAAACCAATAATAAAAGTATGTCCAACTCTAAATTTTGATGTTTCTGACATTTTTATCATATTTTTATTTTAAAGTAGATTTTAATGATAATATACAATAATTTTCTTTTGTTATATAAAATTCTTTTTTTTTTTTCACGATTATTAAAAGAATTTATAATTTCTCTAAATTTTTTCATATCATTAGACTGGAAAGAAATATAGAAATGATCCTAGAACCCGAATGTATACCGTGTCTTTTTAACCAAGTGTTAAGAGCCTTTCAATTGTTGAAACCGGATATATCCCGTGAAATAATTTTAGAAACTCAAAAAAAATTAATGGAATACCTCCTGAGTTTTAATTTAGAAAAAAGAGCATCTCCGATAATCGGTAAAGTAGCATACAACTTGGTTGCTGAAGCTTTAGGTGTAAAAGACCCCTACGCTTCAATTAAAAAAGAATATAACCAATTAGCTTTACAGTTCTACGATGAGGCTAAAGAACTCATCAATAACGCTAGAGATCCCTTATTTCAGGCAATTATAATTGCCGCTCTTGGGAATACAATTGATTTTGGCACCAATCATAAAATCGATTTTATCAAAGATATTAAAAACTTTACTCCAGAAAACTTAGCAATAAACGACTTCAATATATTTAAGCAATCACTTCAAAATACTAACCACCTACTTATTTTATTAGATAACGCAGGGGAAATTGTATTTGATAAGTTATTAGTAGAAACTATGCTTAAAACTTTTCCAGAGCTGGAAATCATATGTTCGGTTAGATCAGACCCAATTATTAACGACGCAACTGTAGAAGACGCTAAATTTATTGGTCTAACCGATGTAGTCCAAGTTATAGAAGCAAGTGGTACGCCGGGTATTGACCTTCCATCAACTACAGATGAGTTCAAGAAGCAATTTTTTTTAAAGGATGGCGTGATATTATCAAAAGGTCAAGGAAATTTCGAAAGTTTATATGGAATGGAAATTTCAGGTAAAGATGTTTATTATTTATTAAAAGCTAAGTGTTCATTAATGGAAAGACTGTTTTCCGTTAAAGAAGGAGATATCATTTTTAAGAGAAAAACTGAGAATTTTTAAAGCCGTATAAAGAGAAAAAAAGTTATTAATTATTAGTTTCTCGTTTGTTCAATTGCTTCAGTGAAAAATCCGAAATCTCGAATTTTTTCTTTTTTCCGCCCATTAGTTCGGTTGAAATACTCAACGATTTGGTCGTATAAGACTTTTTTAAACGATTCAAATTGAGAAACATCAGTGCAATCGTCAATTTCGTCTTGATATAGATGATAAAACATGTCCAGCGCTTTTACTGCTTCCTCCCTAATATCTTCTTTAACAAAATCTTTGTCCATTATCGCTATCAAAACCAGGTCAAATTTATTCACTATTATCATTTGAATAGATAGACCTTTAATCGTTATTTCTTCAATCTTTCCCATGTTTTCCGCTCCAAATAGTGAGAGCGCTCCTACAAAAGAAGACAGCAACATAGGATTAATTTCAGAATCTAAAATGAGATCTAGTAAATATATGCCAGTTTCCTTACAAATAACAATGCCTTTTAAAAGCTTTGATACTTCTGAATTTTGAGCTAAGTTAATTTTAAACTACCTTTAACCAGTTTTTATGAAGATTTTCAACTCTCAAATTGAGTAATAAAATTATATAACTATTTGTTTAAATTCTTTTATTATTTATCAGAATTTATATTATGGTGATATATAATCCCAAATTTCATGTGACTTTAACGATTTTTATCTTTTTGTCGGTTAAAGAACAATGTTAATTTTTTTTCAGAGACAAATACATGATAATTTATAACCAATAACTTTATTTTCTTATGAATACTCATTCAATTACAAAAAAAATATAAAAAAGCTGATATAATATGAATAAAGTTATAGGCATTCCTTCCAATGGACCAGAACTATCCGATACAATTTCAGATCATTTCGGGCATTGTACTTATTTCGTTGGAATAGAAATTGACGAAAAAAAAAACATGAAAAAGTTATTTTCTTTACAAAATAATGGGCACACTAGTTGTATGGAACCAGTTAATAACATGCAACAAAGAAGCGTAACAGACATGATTGTAGGAGGAATAGGTGGACGACCATATGCAGGGTTTACTCACTATGGAATTGGATTATTCAAAGGGGTAAAGGGAACTCTGTCTGAGAATATCCAACTATTTTTACAAGGTAAATTGCAGGCCTTAAATGAGCCTATATGTGCAGGTAGCGATCACTCAGATCATAACTGCCAATAAAAAATCAAAATAAAAAATTAATAAAAAATTATTTTTCTAATTCTTCTCTTATTTTAGATACAGCTGCTTTAAATGCCTTAGTACTTTCGCTTTCGGGGTATTTCAATATAAATGGTAAACCCCGATCTCCTTGTTGACTAACTTCGATCTCAAAGGGAATTTTTCCTAAAAATTTAATATTAAAATCTTTGGAAGCCCTTTCTGCGCCACCAGGAGGGAAAAGATCAATAAATTCACTACAATGTGGGCATTTAAAACCAGACATATTTTCAATTATCCCCATGACATGTCTTTCCATTGTTTTTGCCATTACAATTGTCTTTCGAGCGTCCATAAGCGCAACTTCTTGTGGTGTGGATACAACAACTACATTCTCATCTGGAATTAATTGCAATATATCAAGAGTTTCGTCAGAAGTGCCCGGAGGTAAATCACAGATCAAATAATCAAGATCGCCCCACTTTGCTTCTCCTAAAAATTGTCGAACAGCTGACATTTTCATTGGACCACGCCAAATTACTGGAGTATCGCTATCTTCTATTAAAAAAGCCATACTAACGACTTTCGTGTTTAAGGGTCCATCGACGGGGTAGAACTTCTTTGCTTCTGGGTCAACTCGAGGCCTGATATTTGTGTCAATACCTAACATCTTATTAACATTCGGCCCTGTTATGTCTACATCTAGTATCCCCACACGTAAACCTACGCTTGCTAAACTCATCGCGAGGTTTACTGCTACAGTTGTTTTCCCAACGCCTCCCTTTCCTGATATGACCACAATTTTATGTTTTATTTTAGCCATGTTATTACGAATATTCACCATTTGCTGGTCCAATGCCTCTTGTTTGCCTTGGTTCACTGTTTCTTTTAAATCTATATCAGGTATTTCATTTTCTCCCATAATTCATTCACTTTTTCAATGGTTTTTTGCTATTTGTTTTTTATTAATGTTAATAATTTTAAAGATAAGACTATCTCCTTTAATTTATCGTTAATATTTTGAAAACTCTTACATACTTTCAGTTATATTTCAATAAATTTGTTCATGGATAATTATAAATTTAAAATTATTATGAATAATTATTCTTTTTTTTTTAATTTTTCCCTTATATTAAATAATGATTTAAAAAACAAGAAATTTGTAAAGGATTTATAGATGGAACTATGAAAATATTTTAAACTTTTAGTTAATTATTCAAATCTATAACCACAAATCTAATTACTCTTAAGATTTTAATATCGAGGTTTTACTCAAATGGAAATAATAGCAATCCCGAGTTATAGAGAGGGTGGATTAAATGAAATAGTCCACCCCAAATTTGGACGATGCGATAGTTTTACGTTTATTACAATAGATAATAATGAAATTACGCAAGTAAGAGTAATCGAAAATTCTGCAGCTGATGAATCGCATAGTTCGGGAACACTAGCAGCTAAAATTGTTAGAAATAATGACGCTGAAAAGCTGATTGTCAGCAAATTGGGACCAAATGCTTCCATGGCACTAAATTCTTTAAATATAAAAACATTCCAGGCGCCTGATCGAAAATTACTCGTAAAAGATTTATTAGAGCTCTACTTAAAAGGGAAAGTAAAAATGATTCCGTCAGAGGATCTTATATTTGATAAAGGTCTGGAGTAAACTGTATTTTTTTTTGAAATTTTTTTAACCGCTCATTTTTTTGAAATTAGAACCTAGTAAATTGTATTTTTAAGAAAAAAAGCTGATAAAATCCTTAGTTTTAAGAAGAATGATTAAAAATTATTAGTTTTTTTTAATGATTATTTAGAATAATCATTCATAAATTTTATATTCTAATAAAAATTAGGTTAATTATACTTTAAAAGGTGATATGTAAAAAATGGTAATAGTTAGTATTCCTACCTTTGGAAATAAAGGCTTGAATGAGGTTATGAATACTCGTTTTGGAAGGTGCAACAGTTTCACATTTGTTACAATTGAGAATAACGAAATAGTAGAAGTAAGATCCGTTGCAAATGACGCGCAGGGTGCGATGGGTGGTGCGGGAATTCAATCGGCTCAAATCATTGGTAATAACGGAGCCACTGAGGTAATTGTAGGCAATTTAGGGCCTAACGCGATGAATTCTTTAAGCGCTTTAAATATTAAAATTTATCAATCTCTGGGTGGAAGTTTAACCGTGAAAGAATTAATAGATTTACGTTTAAGCGGTAAATTGAATGTTATTACCTCAGCAAATGTTGCTGCCCACGCAGGGATGGGTGGAGGCATGGGTGGTGGTAGAGGCGGCGGAATGGGTGGTGGCAGAGGCGGCGGAATGGGTGGTGGCGGTAGAAGAACTTAATTCTAATTGAGTAAAATTATTCTTATATAACTTAATTAATTTAAAGAAATACTAATAATGCACAAACCTAAAGTCATTTGTGTTACTGGTGGTAAGGGCGGGACTGGAAAAACGCTGGTTGCTGTGAATTTGGCAACGATGTTTAAAAATCAGGGGTATAAAGTACTTCTTATCGACGGAGATGTTGAGAACCCTAATACCTTTTTATTATTAAACGCAACGCTTAAGAATAAGACAGAAGTTCTATATTTTCTACCTAAAATCGTTGAAGATAAATGTACTAAGTGTGGGTTATGCTCAGAAAATTGTGAATCCCACGCACTATTATATATAAAAGATTCTATTCCAATTCCAATATCAACGGTCTGTTCGGGATGCAAATTATGCTATAAGATTTGTCCAACTAACGCCATTGAACCCGACCTAAAAGTCATTGGGCATAATTACACAGCCTCCGCATTTGGCATAGATCTTTTTCTAGGGGAATTAATACCATCCGAAGCGCGTTCAGCCGTAATTGTAAACAAATTGATAGAGAATTTAGAAAACATTATAAAGGCAGAGCCAGAGAAATATGATATCGTTATATTGGACACAGCACCGGGAGCTCATTGCGATGTAGAAGCATTAATTAATAGCGCTGATCTTGTCGTACCAGTTACAGAACCCACCAGATTTGGAAAGCTTGATTTATTGAGAATCATAGAATTGATTGATTTATTGAAGAAAGAATACAAGGTTATTGTGAATCGATCATCGCTTTTGGGTTATAAAGAGAAATTTTTAAAAGATTTAGAAAAAAATGGTATAGAAATTTTAGGGGACATCCCTTTAGACGAAGAAATTGTGAGTTCGTATTGTCAAGGTATTCCGTTAATGGAAGAAAGTAGTAAATTTGATAGGGATGGGGCTGGCTACAAATCATTTGAAATAATTTTTAAGAATTTAATTCAATGGGGTGAACTTCCAAGGTGAATAGAAAAAAAATTGCTGTCATAAGTGGAAAAGGGGGGGTGGGAAAAACTTCGCTCGTAGCTTCGCTCGCTAGCATTGCACATAAAGATGAAGAAGTTAATCTAATTATACTTGATTGCGATGTTGATGCGCCTAACTTAGCTTTAATACTTCCCCCTAAATCAAAGGAAGAAGTCCTAACCCAAGACACATTTACTACAAAGAAAGCGCGATTTTTAGAAGAAAAGTGCGTGCAATGTAAGCAATGTTATGACAACCATTTTTGCGAATTTAGCGCGCTAAATTGGGATGAGAGCAACAACGTTCCCATTATCGACTACTTAGCGTGTGAAGGGTGTGGAGCGTGTAAAGTTTTATGCCCGGAAGATGCATTTGAAATTAATCCGGTGAAAAGCGGAGAAATTATAAGTTATAAGGCAGATATTGGATTTCCCTTAATTTATGGTAAAACTAAGTTGGGTAGTACTACTTCGGGATTATTAGTTTCAGAAGTTAAAGAACGCGCTACTGCTCTAAAAGAGTTTAGCGACGCGAATCTTATTTTAATCGATGGTCCACCAGGAATAGGCTGCCCCGTAATTGCTACAGTTTCGGGCTTAGATTATATCATTGCAATAACAGAGCCAACACCATCAGGATTGCACGATTTGAGCCGAGCAATTGAGATGGTTAACCAGTTTAACATTCCTTTCGGGATTGTGATCAATAAAGCAGATTTAAAAAGCGCGTCTCAAGACAAATTAAATGAATATATTAGAAAATCGAACTATGAGATTCTAGGTGAGATTAACTTCGACTTGGCTATCCCGGAAGCGATGTCTTACGCAGAACCTGTAGTTGATTATGCCCCGGAATCAGTAGCAAGTCAGGCGATTAATAAAATATACACAAAATTAAAACACATCATCTCAGAATTATGACGGAAAAAAAAAAAGAAGGATTTAAATTTATTTTTTTATGCGAATCCAAGTTCTTGGAGTTTTTGCTTATTTTCCATCCATATTTTTGGTGTAATAGGGTAGAACTTCCAATATATTAATGTACAGAATATTAAGATTATTGCAGGGATAATACCCATATGCAAACGAATACCGAATTGCGCATCAAGAGATTGTGTGTGTGGTGGCGCACCTTCAACAAAACCTGTAAGAACATGTACAATTGTAAATACACCAATTTGAGCAGCTCTGGCGAAACGAGAAAGGAAAGCTGAAACGCCTACAGTTGTACCCCTATTCGGTGATTTAGTTAGAATTACTCGTTCATCAAGGACATCAGAGAAATAAATTGTCATTAAAGTCCAAAAGTTACCCATAGTAAACCCCAATATGAACATATATATCATAGAATCGATTAAACCTGTAAAAAGTGGGGTTATAAATGCCCCTACTATTAAACAAACCCCCCCTATCAATGCCGTTTTCTTATTATTTTTTACTTTTTTCGCAACCCGAATCCAAACTGGAACCGAAACGAGGGCACCATTTAGAAATATCGCGAATAAAAGTATCATGTTAACTTCAGTGCCAAGTGGGGGTCCAGGTAATACATAATTGGCAGCATAAGGTATGGAAGCTGTTAAAGATCCCGTTACCACTTGAAATCCAAAAAACAAAATAATGTAGTAAACAAAACTCTTTTGTTTTAGGGTTGATTTTAAGCCAGCTATAAAGCTCTCAGGCTTTTCTTTACTTATATAATATCTCTCAATCATCTCTTTATTCTCACGCATTCCGGGGAGCATTAATAAAGAGACTGGTGCTATCGTGGCAATGATAAGAAATATCATTGGTAGATAAGCGCTTTGAACGGTTGATCCCCCAAAAAGACCAAGGATTATTGGAGGGACTATATTTGCAACAGGCAAAGCTAGCATGGAAAGAGGCGTTCCCCACCCTCTAGCCCTTCTACGAGCTTTTTCAGTGCGAAATTTGTCAGCAAACATACCTTCTACATTAACAAAACAGATTGTGTAAAGAGAATCGAATATTACAGTTGTAAATACAATCCACCAAAAAAAAGGTAGTGGATCTGTAGCTGGATCAGCTGCGGGGGGCATAAATACGAGAGCAAGGACAAAATTTGCGGGGATGATACCAATTACTATCCAAATGAATCGTTTTCCTATCTTTCTTGTATATTTCGTTACTCGATCTGTAAGCCAGCCAATCAATGGATCATTTATTGCATCCCAGACTGTGAAGATGAGCATCGCCCAGAACACATAAACTATATTTAAACCAACGACGCTCTCGTAAAAGAAAATTAGATATGCATTAAATACTCCATACGCTAACATGCTCCAAAATCCGGCTGATCCGTAAGAAATTGTATTGAGTAATGAAGGTTCTTTATAAGTTAACTGTTCTTTTGTTTCATTCATTCATGAAGCACTATTTTTTTTTTAAATTCTGTATGTAATTATACTTTTTTTTATTAAATTTTAGATTTAATTATAGTTTACAGAACTTTTATATAAAGATTCCTCACCTAGAAAAATTTACTAAGGTAAAAAGTCTTATTTTAAAAAAAAAAGGAACAAAATTGATTTTAATAAATTTTAGGTTTTTCTGGGGGATTTCCTAACATCTCTGAGGTTAATTGCTGAAAATTATCAAAATGCCCGGGTAGAGTTTTCTGAACAAAAAAGGCTTCAGCTGCTTTTAAATCAACTTTATTTCCAATGGCTATCGCCATCGAGCGAAATAGTCTAGTTGCGTATTTAGAGAGCTTTCTCAATTCATCTGGAGACACATTAGCAGGGTCGATTTTCGGGGCGAATAAATTTGCTAAAAGTTCAAGGGTGGCTTCATATTTTAACGCGGATTCTATTTTTTTTTCTAAAGTTGAGCTAATATCGACAAAATAATTGGGTTTGTGTCCTAAAAGGCCCATAAACCAAACTTCTGAGCATTCATAGGGTTCTACGCCTTCTTTGAATTGTTCAGTGTAAAGTAAGGGAAAAGCTGCAAAAGCTGCTGCCTCAGCTGCCATCCGTGCTACAATTAAGTGATCGGGATGAACTTCATAAGCAACCCAAGGATCAAAGGTTACTACACGATCTGCTTTCAATTTTCTAACGAATTTTACGAGCCTTTCTCGTAACTCAGGACCATTAATGAATCCAGCATCAGGGTAATCAAGAATTATTGTTTCTTTTACTCCAATAATTTCGTTCGCGGCTCTTAATTCTCTTTCGCGAGTCGCAGCAACCTGTTCTTTCGTTAAATCTCGCCTTAAGGTTCCCACTTCTCCGCTCGTACAACATAACGCATATATATTGTGACCTTCTTCTGCCCATCTTGCCAATGTCCCAGCACAAAATATTGATAAATCGTCAGGGTGGGCAAACATCGCAACAATATTCAAATTTTTAGAAGCTATTTTAATCACCTATCTTATTTATAATTAAAAATCCCCTTTTAAGGTTATTTTGAAATGTTCCGTTTCGCATCTTCAACAATTTTCTCAAGATCGTTTTTAGCATCTTTATCTAAGGGTTTTGGTTCGTGTTTTGCAAGGAGTTCTTCTTTGCGATCACGACATCGTTTTTCCATGCTAGTAGAACCAGCCTTTAGCCATTTGTCGTAATTCTTCCTATCTAAGAGACTGGGAAACCATAATTCTTTCCTGATATTCTGAGCAGTATGACGCTTGTTAAGAAAGGTTCCCTTGGGTCCAACTTCACTGATGAGATCGGTAGCAAAAAGGTCATCGTCAAAACTTATTGTTCTATTTGCACTTTCTAAGTAAGAAATGATTTCTGATTGCATAATTAGAATGTCTAACGAAGTCCCTTGATCCATTCCACAAATTCCCATGTGCCCAAAAATATCTGCTCCGGAAGCAATTCCTAATGATAACGTGATTCCCGTCTCAAGTCCGGCTTGAGCATCAATTTTTTTAGAATCTGTCAATCCGGCATTGATGTAGACTGGAAATCCATAATATTGTCCTACCTGACTCATTGCGATGGAAAAGATTGCTTGCTCAGGACCTCCAAAGATGATTTGCATGGTCTTCATATCAAAGGCGTGACAAATTCCACCGTAACATACAGGCATTCCCTCACGGATGAGCTGAGTAATACAAATTGCCGCTAAAATTTCGGCGTTTTCTTGGGCTAATGTCCCAGCAACAGTAGCAGGGGCAGAAACCCCCATTTGAGCCATTGGACCGATATGTACTGGTAAATTAACTCGAGCAGTCTCAAATAAGAGGTCAATCCCATTAAAAGGGAAACTCAAGGGACTAACAGGCTCAAAAAGAGGGTAGAATAGAGGGTATTTCTGAGCTTTTTTTTCGTCACCTCTAAGGGCTATTAGTAAGTCAACGAGATGTTTTGCAGATAGTCTATCGTTAAACCAATAAGTGATAGGTTTATTAGTATTCTTTATCATTTCCAGAGCTACTCGTATACAACGCCACTCAAGTGGGATTTCAAGGGGATCCGCCATGGCACCGGGTATTGTTATTTGTTCTAAAGCATCACCGAGCCTAGTCGCTTCCTTAACATCTTTAAGAGTTGTATGTCTTCTTGGATCACCTATGTTATCAATCCAAAACGCTTGGCCTGCCGAGGAATTATAATTCCGTTTCCCTACTCCAAAATCTGCAGTTTTAGAAAGATCCCGACCATACAATGTGAACGATTTTCCAGCCTTAGCTACTAGCTCCATGACTATTTCAGATGGAATTTTAACTAGATTAGTTGCAGTGTCTACTTTCGCTCCAAAACTTGAAAATTTTGATAATATTTCTTCGTGGGGTACATAAACGCCCGTATTTTCAAGAATCTCAAGCGTTTTTAGATGAATTTTCTCTATCTGATGATCTTCAAGAATTTTGACTTGCATGATGTCCTCAATATTAATGTTTTGTTAGATGGTAAAAACAAATCTCGGTTAATATTAACACTATTCGTTTTCAACTTTATATATATACTTATAAACATTTGAATTGGTAGAAGCTGAATAATTTATATTAGATAATCTAAAGAAATTAATAAAGCTCTAAATATTAATCACACGTAGAACTCTAAATTATTATTAATTCTAAGGTGATTCAACTTACCAGTTCAGAATTTTATGGAATTGTATAAATTCTTACCGAAAACTAATTGTAAAAAGTGCGGAAAGCCCACATGTATGGCGTTTAGTTTGGATTTGTTGCAGGGCAAACTTAAGGTTGACGATTGCCCTCCACTTTTAGAGCCAAAATATAAAAAACAATACGATGCACTAAAAGATTTGCTTGGATCTGAGGAGGGGCAACAGAAAGAACTAAAGATAAACATAGACGAGGATCTCTGCGATGGTTGTGGGATTTGTGTCACTATTTGTCCTGTAAATGCGAGATATTGCCCATCAAGTTTAAGTGGTAAAGCACCAGAATATCCTCCTGAGAAACACCAACTTTTTCAGGTTATAGGTGGAAAATGTGAATTGTTGAAGATTGAACATTGCAGAAGGTTAGAAGCGGGGGGAAGAGAAAGGGAGTGTCGCGTCTGTGAAACTTATTGTCCTCGCGAAGCAGTTAAAATTGAATATGTGTAAAGGTTAATTATTATAATTTTATGAGGAATTCATTATGAAAAGGTTTACATGTTCCGGTTGTTCGCTATTATGCGATGATATAATGGTGAAAAGCGATGGTTTGTTCATTAGCAAGGTTATTGGTGCATGTCTGAAGGGAAAAGAAAGGTTTGATCAAGTGAGCGCTCAAAATAGGATTATTAACCCTATGATTAGAACGGATGGAGAATTAAAAGAAGTATCGTGGGACGAGGCCATTGAAAAAGCTACAGAAATTTTTAAAAACTCTTTAAATCCACTACTCTACGGATTTTCAAACGTAAGTTGCGAAGCTCAAGAAGCAGGAATTAAGCTAGCTCAAAAAATTAATGGCTTCATAGACTCAAACGCTTCAATATGCCAAGGCAAGTTCTTAAAAAGAGCAAGGGATCTAGGAATAAACCTAACGACCATTACAGAAATTATTAATAAAGGAGATTTAATTATTTTATGGGGCGCAAATCCGGCAGAGACCATTCCTCGCTTATTAAACAAAGTTCTCTTTTCCCGCGGTAAATTTCGCATGACAGGAAGAGAAATTAAAACATTAGTTATAATTGACCCTATAAAAACTGCGTCTTTTAGAGTTATGGGTGTCAGAGATCTCCCTTTAATCGTAGAACCAAACAAGGATATTGATTTAATCCGCATGTTAAAAGAAGAATGTTGTTCTGCGGATATTATTCCATCTGAGGGGGTTGCTGGAGTAGATATGGACGATCTTAAGCGTTTACTACTCCATCTTACAGGGGCTGAAAATGGGGTAATAATTCTTGGCCAAGGGGTAATACAACCTCATCTCGATTATGATCTAATAGAAGAATTACTTGAATTACTACAAATGATAAACGAAAGGCAAGAAAAAGGTCGAATTTCGTTGTTATTAATGGGAGGTCATTTTAACATGGCGGGATTCGACCATGTAGCGCTTTCGTCCTTTGGAGCGTTTGGTAAATTAGAATTCAAACATAATCAGATAGTAAAAACAGACGACACATTGGTTTCAAAAATTGAAAAAGAAGACTTCGATTGTTCTCTCATCGTTGGGACAGACCCTATTTCTCATTTGCCTCATTCGTTAAGCTCTAAAATGGCGAAAAAGCCACTAATACTTATAGATAACCACATCACAGCCACTTCACATGTAGCAGAAGTAGTGTTACCAACATCAATAACGGGAATTGAAAGCAGTGGATTAGCTTATCGCTTAGATCAAGTACCAATTGAGTTACATAAAATTATAAACCCACCTAACAACCTTCCTTCAGATGAAGGTTTACTTACTCAATTATATGAATCATTAAATAAGGGAGGGTCGGATTAATATGGAATTTTTGTTAAATTCGATGAGAAAAATCGATAACGATCAAGTAAAAGAACTCGCTTTCGGAACTGAACAATCATTAGAAGAAAAATTAGCTATTTGTTTTATTAATTCTAAAGATTTTGAAAAATTAAATTTAGTTTCAAGTCTACATTTAAAAATAGCGAATAAAGAGAAGCAAGTAGTAGTCAAAGTTGAGAAAGATGATAATGTTCCTGAAGGAACGATAGTTATGCCCGTCTCTATATGGTCAAATCAATTATCAGTAGTGCAAGACAATGAGCTTCTCTATAAAAACATCGTTGTGAATGTTGAAGCTACTCGCGATCCAATAACGAAATTTAAAGAAATTATACAAGAAATCCGAGGGAAAAAATAAAATGTCGAGACTTCTTGTAAAAAACGGTTTTGTTTTTGACCCTTTTAATACCATTGAAGGTGAATCAAAGGACATTTTAATTGAAGATGGTAAGGTTGTAGATAAGTTCACTAGTAGTAGCGATATAAAAGAAATAGATGCGAAAGGGAAAACTGTTGTACCAGCAGCTGTAGAGATTCACGCGCATATAGCATCGCAACAACTTAATTGGGTCAGATTGTTAGGCTCTAACAATCAGGATTTTCAGAATGTATGGAATAGCTTAACCTTAAATGCTATTGCTAAAGATTACATATCAAACGGATACACTTTTATTCTTGAAGCAAATGTTTTCCCATCGCTAGCGAAACATACGATTTTTGACTTAAAACGATTCCCCGTGTTAGATAAAGCTTATCTATTAAATCCCAGCAATTTTTGGGCTCTAGAACTTGAATTTCAGAAGGAAATGGTTGAAGAAGGTTCTATTTTCTTATCAAATCTTTTAGAGAAAGTTAAAGGTTTTGGTTTTAAAGCCTACAACCCTTTCGAAGCTGAATATTGGAATTGGAAAGTGGTTAGAAAAAACCTAACAGAAAAAGGGAGATTATTCAACTTTACTCCTATGGATGTGTATGAAAAACTTCCTAGATTTGTTGAGCACTTAGGGTTGCCTCATTCTATCCACGCTCATATTGAAGGCTACGAGACCAGTTATTCTAAAGAGAACTTGCTTACAGCTTTAAGCAGGGTAAAATCGCTTGGGTTAAAACCCAATCCGAAAAACGATTTTAAAATAAAGCGTTCTCAAATATTTCATCTTGCACATGGGTCAAGTTATAATATAGACGGGGATAATTCTGAGTTGATCAAATTTTATAACGAGAATCAAGACTTTGACATGGATTTGGGATTTATAGGTTTTAACGCAATCAACCCTTTGATTACTTCTGATCGGCATCTTATAAACAAGCTGATTAATTCAACAAACCCAAACAAGCTAATTAGATCCTCTGTAGAATCTGAAGGAGACTCGTTTGCATCCCTCAGAAAATTCAGTAAAAAAACGAAAGAAAATTGCGAAATGTGGGCAAACGCGATAGATTTAGCATTAAACATATCTCCGTGGCAACTACAGTTTTCTGTAAACTATCCAAACTATGCAGACATAGTAAATCTTCCCGAGATTGCAAGTTGGTTAATCAGTAATAATGCACGCGAACAATTTATGAATGATATGGAACTTAAATTCTTAAAAGACAACTCACTTACCAGTAACAATAAGGTATTAACATTTAATGATTTCGTTATCTTAACTCGGTCGAGTCCAGCTAAATCTCTTGGTATTGGGACAATTAAAGGTAATTTAGGTTTAGGAGCTGACGGTGACCTTAACATTCTAAACTTGAATTTAAATGATACCGATATTTCAAAAAATTATGAAAATTTCAAATCTGCTCTCGGAAATATAGAATATGTAATAAAAGCAGGTGAAGTAATAAAAAACCACGATAAAATTAATCTGAAGAGTTCAGGTAAAATCTTTTGGGCTTCTGGTAAACCAGAAAAAGAAGAAACTAAATCTATCCTGGCAAAGAAAGAGGACTTTTTCCAAAAATATAGTTCAAATTTCTATAATTCTTACTCTATTACCATCAATAAAGAAATATTGAGAAAGATAACGTAAAAATATCTAACATAATCACCCTACTAATTATTTATAAAATCCAGAAACGCTTTAACAACCATATAAAATTTTGGATCTGATGTCACTGTCATGTGATCTTTCCCTTGGATTTGAAAGTGACACGCATCTGGAACTAGTTGAGCCATTAATGTCTAATAAAATTAATAACTTTTTCAACCAATTAGTTGATAAATATGCTATTCATAGGCATTATTACTAGCTGAAGAATGAAAATTCTTAATAGAAAATCTCAATAGGAACTAACCTTGATTGTTTTACTCAGGTTTAAAATTATATTAATTATTAGGATTGATCAAGTGGCTTTCGTTCTGCAACATTTAGACTATTGTTTTCATAATTCAAACTACTGTTTTCCACAATCTTGGTGATGGGTTCCGATAGATTTATATACGAAAGTCTACATGTTACTATTGGAAAAGTAAATTTTTTCTGAATTTCAATTTTATACGAATTAATTTTTTCACTGTAAATATAAATAAAAATCAAGTAGAGGGATAATAATGAGTGATATGATGTTTGAGACCATAGAAGAAAATAATTTTTCTGTTTATATAGGTAATAAGAAAGATAATGAAAAACAAAAATGGTGGGTTGAAAAGAAGAAAGCATTTATGGATGCATGGTATCCTCAAATTCCAGAAAGCAAAATCTTAGAAAATCATAAGTTGTCTATAAATCCCATAGTTAAAAAAACTTATGTTGAAGAATTGATGGATAAAGTTAAAGATTTGCAAGTACATGCTGCAATTATAGATTTAGGAGAAATTTATTTGGAAGAATTCAATCAGACTTATTTAGTAGAGGTATTAAAGAATAATGACATACCTTATTTTACGTTAGAATTACCGCATTATAGAAAGGGTCAGTTTTTAAGCCAGCTTATTGAAATTCAAAAAAAGCATAAAGAATTAAAGGCGACATATGAATCGTTAGAAAATAAAAATACTCCAAGTGCGCAAGAGT
>JAEOTS010000007.1 GCA_016839745.1 Promethearchaeota archaeon | reverse complement strand
GAATTAAAAGAAAAGTTTCATTTTCTAAACGCTCCCGATAAAGATATTATTAAAGCTAAATTATATGCTCAATGGCATACAAGTAATATCATCGTAAAGATGCGGAAGATTAGTCAACCAATCATCGCTTTAATTCAAGGTGCAGCATCTGGAGCTGGTTTCGCTTTTTCTTTGGCAGCAGATATTAGGATTGCCAGCAGCAAAGCGAGATTTAATAACGCTTTTATCAATGTTGGATTTTCTGGCTCAGATCTGGGATCTAGCTATTACCTCCCTCGACTTATAGGGATGTCTAGAGCAGCGGATATTTTATATACAGGAAGATTTGTAGACGCTTATGAAGCTGAAAAGATTGGATTAGTATTAAGTGTTGTAGAAGAAGAAAAACTTTTAAACGTTGCTATTGCTTTGGCAGAAAATTTGCTACACAAAAGTCCCTTAGGGTTACGTATGACGAAACAAGCACTCAATTTATCTCTTGATTCTCCAAGTCTGGAAACGATTCTTCAGTTAGAAAATCGCGCACAAATGCTTTGTTCTGCTTCAGATGACATTATGGAAGGAATTCAATCCTTTTTCGAAAAAAGAGATCCAAAATACCCCTTGAGTTGAGCATTAAATTATAAAATATCAAATAATAAGTATGTGAAAGAAATGAATTTTGAGACAATAAAATTTGAATTGAAAGAAAATGGGATTGGAGTATTGTCCCTTAATCGTCCTGAAAAATTAAACGCAATTAATTTCCAAATGGAACAGGAATTACACGAGGTATTTGACCACCTCTTGACGAATTTGGATTGTCGCGTTTTAATTTTTAGAGCTGAAGGAAGAGCTTTTTGTGCTGGTACTGATTTACAGGAAGGATTACATTTAAACACAAAAAAAATTCCCGAAGGTTACGAGAGATATTATTTTCTTGATGTATCAGAACCGATTAAAAAAAAAATGTATCATCAATGGCGTATTAGCTCAATTTTCGTGAAAATGCGCAAGATAAGCCAACCAATTATTGCATTAGTTCAAGGTGCAGCTGCTGGGGGTGGATTTGGTTTTGCTATGGCTTCGGATTTTCGGATTGTAGCCAATGAAGTTAAATTTATAAACGCCTCAATTAATATTGGTTTGACTGGAGCTGATGTAGGCGGTAGCTATTTTCTCCCTCGATTGATAGGACTGTCTAGAGCTTCTGAAATCATGTATACTGGAAGAAATGTGGAAGCTGAAGAATCGGTAAGAATTGGGTTAGCTCTAAGATCAGTTGAGTCGAAAGATCTGTTGGAATCTGGGATGGAACTAGCTGATGAACTACTGAAGAAAAGCCCATTAGGATTACGAATGACAAAACAAGCGTTAAATTTGACAATGGATTCTCCCAGTTTAGAGACTATTAGTCAATTAGAAAACGCTAGTATTGTGCTTTCCTTTAGTTCTAAAGATGTGAACGAAGCCTCTGCTGCGTTTTTCGGGAAAAAAGATCCTAAATACCCATTACGCTAAATTAAATCAAAACTGATAGCAATTAGAATCAAAAAAAAAATAAAGAAGAATAATTATTTTATTCTTAATTAGTGAAGAAAAAAGCCTTTTAGGGAATTAGAGTTTGTACAAGCAAGGATGATCCCATAAAACTATTTACCCCACCAATCTGTGCTGGACAAGGATTATAAGAAACTTCAACGTAAATAGAAATAACATAATTCCCCGGATCTAAATTCTCGAAGATTGCATAGAAATTAATTGGTATCCATTCAATATCATCTTCCGTAGCGTCATCTAAATTCTCTTCGTATACGAACCCTGGTGCTTTTAGTTCACCATCTATAGCAAAGTAAATAATTAGTGAATGTCTTAAGGTATCTGAGGGATCTAATTTTGCATTACCAGCGAAGGAAACATAAACCCACTCTCCAGCATTAACTTGTATAGTTGTGTTTAATTGACTTATTGGCTCAAAAGTAGTATTAACATTAATCGTATCCAATAGTATATTATGCCATGTGTTTACAACTCCCGAATCATTTTCTTTCAAACTATTTATTTGTGTTTGTAGATTTATAATGTAATATGCACCAAAACCAATTGTTATAGCAACAATTAACAATATGATTATGGTTCCAACTTTCGACCTATTACTCATATAGTTATACCTCTTTATAAATGAATAAATTTGGATATAGAAAATTAGTACATATACATATTTTAATATATTGAAGAACGAAAAATAAAAAAAAAAGAGATTATTCTTTAATTTGCAGTTTTGGAGTGATTGGAGAAGCTCCACCCATATTAGTTATAACTGGACAATGAGAAAACACTTTTTCCATCAATTCTTCTATTTTTTCTTTTGAAGCGTCTGCTTTAATCCTAACAACAGGTTCGAGTTTATCGTAACCCGCTAGTTTAGTATCGTCAATTCCAAAAATTGCTCCAAGATTAATATGGCCACGAGAAAATACTTTCAATTCTATGATTTTTATGCCCATTATCTTGGCCCAAAATTTCGTAACTGCAACTATACACGCTCCCACAGAAGCTAAAATTACTAATAGTGGAGATGGTCCTTCATTTGTCCCGTCTAAACCTGGAGGCGCATCGATTAGTATTTCAAAAGGCTTTGCTCCCATCGTGCACTTAACTTGCATACCTTCTGATAACATCTCACACTCAACATTGAAATTTTTTTCCCCATTATTCCAATCATTCTTTATTGCTTCATATGTCTCTTTAAAGCTTGGCATTTTTTCCACTTTGTGATGATTTTTTTATTATGAATAAGTATTCATAATCTGCAACTATATGCTTTAAAATCAAGTATTCCATATAAATTTCTCTAATTTGAGATAAACCTCTAAAAAGTAATTAATTAAAAGAGTTACCTTTATCATTACTCTTATCATTTGTTTCCTTATACTATTATAGTTAAAAGGTGGTTGAATAAATTGGAAGCTAAAAAAGTTTCGGAATCCAAGGTTGAAATTGCGCAGGTAATGATGCCAGAACACGCAAATCCCGCCGGTAACGTACATGGGGGTAATTTACTAAAGCTTGTAGATCAAGCCGGGGCTATTGTAGCCGCAAGGCATACGCACTCCAATGTGGTAACGGCTTCAGTTGACAGGTTTGACTTTATATCTCCTGCTTACATTGGAAATCTTGTTTTCATTAAGGCATCGATGAATTATGTTTCTAGAACATCAATGGAAGTTGGAGTTAGAGTAGAGGCAGAATGTCTCAGAACTGGAACTCACACACATATAGGGTCTGCTTATCTTACTTTTGTCGCTCTCGATAAGGACGATAAGCCTACTGAAGTGCCCGGGTTAATTCCAGAAACTGAAAGTGAAATAAAACGCTATGAGGAAGCAAAAAAAAGGAGAGAAATCAGGTTGCAATTGGCTAAACCACATCGTCATCGTCAAGAGGCATGTATAGTTCGACTGGAAAAATTGAAATAGAAATATTTCTTTTTCTGGATTAAAACGATTTCAAGTTTTCAAATATAACTTTTTATTAGGGGAAGTATAAAATTATTTATATTTAGGTAGGTGATTGTATTGGAAGACGTCAAGAAAAGACCTGAACTAAAGAGAAGGATATCCCTATTTGGCGTTACTGTCTACGGGGTTGGAAATGTCCTAGGAGCAGGCATCTATGCCTTAATTGGAGAAGTAGTAGGAATAACGGGAAACTTATCGTGGTTAGCTTTTATATTAGCTTCAGTTACTGGAGCTTTGACTGGTTTGTCCTATGCTGAACTTTCTGCTATGTTCCCTAAAAGCGCTGCGGAGTTTGTGTATACAGAAAAAGCCTTCAAAATCCGGCTTTTATCGTTCCTTCTTGGCTGGATAATAATCTTTTCAGGAATACTCTCAGCAGCTACGGTCGCGTTAGGATTTGCAGGTTATTTAGCCGCATTAATCGGATTTTCTCCGATTATTCTTGTAGTAATTTTTGCTGTTATACTCATCGTGATTGTTAGTCTTATTAATTTCGTTGGTATAAGGGCATCTACGTGGACAAATATACTATTTACGTTAATTGAGGCTTCGGGACTCATCTTCATTATTATAATTGGTATACCATATTTAGGTACGGTCAACTATTTTGTACTACCTATAGGAGGTTCGTTTGGGGCAATCTTTTCAGCAGTTGCTTTAATATTTTTTGCGTATATTGGCTTCGAGGATATCGCTAATGTCGCAGAGGAGGTTAAAGACCCCGCTAGAAACCTTCCTCGAGCCATAATTTATTCAATTATTATAACAACAGTTTTATATTGTTTAACTGCCTTATCAGTAGTTAGCATTCTACAAGATAACCCTATTGCAGACCCTCAAGCTCCTTTAAACAGCGTTGTTACAATAGTAATAGGTCCCGTTGGAGGAATTATAATGTCGTTTATAGCTCTCTTTGCAACAGCTAACACTGTTCTAATTATGATGATTGTCACATCAAGGATGATGTACGGAATGGCAAGAGATAAAGCGTTACCAGACGGATTAAGTAAAATATCACCTAAATTTAGAACACCTGCTCTAGCTGTGTTACTAACAATGATTTTAACAATAATACCACTGTTTCTTGGGGATATAAAAACTATTGCTGATGCTACCGTTTTTGGGGTGCTAATTAATTTTTTCTTGGTGAATCTAAGTCTAATAGTTTTACGTAAGAAAAGCCCTGAACTTGAACGACCTTTTAAGCTAAAACCAAATATTCGTTGGTTGCCAATAGTTGCATTATTAGGATGTATTGTTTGTCTTGGACTACTTTTTACGTTTGATTTGTTGACAATTATTATTCAAGCAATTATAGTCCTATGTGGAATAGTAGTTTTTTATGCAATGAAATCAAAAATCGAAACTAAAACTAAGAAATAAATCAAATATAATTAAAGATTAACCATATTTTTCTTTCCATTTTTTTTGCTTTTCTTCACTGTCTCCTTTCATTTTGCATGTCTTGTGAATTTGGTCCTGCATTTCCCATTGTTTTTCTAATTCGTCTTC
>JAEOTS010000046.1 GCA_016839745.1 Promethearchaeota archaeon | reverse complement strand
TGGATTTAGAGAGCTCTATTTTGTTTAAGAAATCATAGACTATTTTAGGTAAACCGGCATAATATAGAGGAAAAACAAATCCAACTTTTTCAGCCGACGAAATAAGCTGATCCTCCTCCCAAACTTTCACAATAGGCACAAGTTCACATTCATCTAACTTTTCTGAAAGACTCTTGGCAATCATCAACGAATTACCTGTTCCGGTAAAATAATATATTGTTGTTTTCATATGTTCTAAAGCCTTTTTAGTTTAATAAATTTTATTAATCGTGAGTTGGATAAAGTTTTACCAGTAAAACTTCGCTAACTTCCATCTCCTCTTAGAAAAGAGAACTAGCGCAAATATTATTCCTAAAATAGAAGCAAGAAATACAGGTAATGCGAAATCGATGCTCAGTAAGTCCTCATAATCATAACCCGCAGCTATCCAAGCATTAATTCCCCCCAACATATTAAATATCTTCGAAAAGTTATTAGCTACTAAGGTGTTGCTAGCTTCTAGGCTTCTACTCCCGCTCCTACAATATACGATTATCTCCGTATCATTATAAGCTACGAGCTCACCTAACCTTCCTGCAAGTTCGACAAGTGGGATCAATGTAGCGTTATACAAATGATTCGTATTAAATTCTTCTATGGTTCTTACATCTAAAACAAGCAAATCAGGATATGCAGTGTTATTATTTATCATATCGTTAGCTACCTGAACGGAAATATCAGTTCTTACGGGATCAGCTGCTATCCCGGACGAAGTAAAATTATAAAACTGGATCAAAAACAGCAAAAACACGATTAGATATAAAGTGCTTCGACTTCGCTTATTTTTCTTAAATTTTATTCTCGGCATACTAATTCTTATTTGATTTGCTAAAACTTAGTTTTAATTAGAATTTCCACTTTTTAATTTTTATTATTATTTTATAAAAGCCTTTAAGATTATGGAACTATAATCTTGGATGTCTTAACAAATATAGTTGAGCAAGTAATTAGCATTTTCCTAGGCTTTAAAATTATAAAGAAAACAATTAAATACTAAATTATTAAATTTATAACCATAATTCGCTTAAGTGAAGTTTATAACCAGAAACTTGATAAAAATGCCTCAAAGAAATAAATTTTATTTTATACTGGTATTCTTTTTAGCATTCTTAACCATAGCAGGTATAAATGTTAGAGCACACCCACCAGCGGCCATGTCCTTGGAATACAATTCAGGTACAAATACTCTTAAAGTTTCAATCACGCACGGAGTTTCTGATAATACGACACACTATGTAAATTCAGTAGTAGTTAGAGTTAATGGATCTATTGTACTTTCGCCAACCTATACAAGCCAACCATCTACCATTTATTTTATATATGAGTATACTGTTGTAACAGCTAACGGATCTACCATTCAGGTAACGGCATCATGTAACCAAGGAGGTTCCATAACAGAAACATTAGGGGGCACAAATCAACCTCCCGGTGGAGGTATTCCGGGATATATGGGAATATATCTAGTTCTAGCTGTTTCTGTAATTACTATACTAGCATTGTTTCGTAAGAAATTAAAAAATCAGAAATAAAACCTAAAAATTAAAAATTTCTTTTTTTTATTTTTTTAAGAGATTAAAAGTTGATTTTATAGTAAAAACTAAGATAATTTTTCATTTAATTTTCCTTAGATCAAGTTGATTAAGCGTTCAAATTCACTTGCTACGGAACCAAATTCCTTTTAAATCCAGTTCCTTTCAATATATTTATAATAATTCTAATCTAAAGATAATTTATTGATTTATTATTATTCGCAAAACTTAGAGATGATGAATGTGGAAGTAGTTTTAGGCTTTGTAATGATAATCTTTATTGGTAGTTTAAGTTTAATAGGATTATTTATGATTTCCATTAGAGAGGAAACTCTAGATAAAATATTATTCATTCTAGTAGCATTTGCTACAGGTACAATTCTTGCATCGGCATTATTTGATTTAATCCCAGAATCTCTTCACCATCTTGAAGAATTAAACGCAGAAGGTGCAGCAATCGCTGAAAGTATTTTATTTATTCTTGTTATTTTTGGCTTTGTTATTTTCTTTATTATTGAGCGATTCATTTATTGGTTTCATGGACATGCTCATGAAAAAGACGATAAGCTAGTTTGTTATGTTGGTGTGGATGAGGGGGGA
>JAEOTS010000045.1 GCA_016839745.1 Promethearchaeota archaeon | reverse complement strand
TTTTTTTGTTCTTAACCTTACTTAAATTTCTGCCGTCTTTTGGGATGAATTATTCCGTACGGAATAAGAGGGATTCATAAGTTACGACTTTTCTTTTTTTTCTTTTTTCTTACAATCAGAAATACGATTAAAGTCACTCCTCCTATACCAATACTTCCCAGTAATATTATATAGAAAAGTATTTCTTCGGGTTTAAGTAATTGTCCACGATAATTTATCCCAACAATATCGTCATTAATACTTTCATTATCCCAATTCCAGCTATAAGATTTCCCATTAGGAATAGTCGAAATACTACATGATTTTTCAGTATATTCGGTATAAGAAGTTGGGAGTTTTCCTTGAACTTTAAATTCGACTTTCTCTGTGATATAGTTCTTCCACGCTCTAGCAGTAGCTACTATATAGCGAATTGAGTAATAATCCGTGTAATATAATGGATTTTCCATAGTTTTATATAATCTATACGAAATAACCTGAGAAGTTTCTTTTAAAATAGTAATGTTAATTACTATGTAAAACGCTATATATGCGGTATAATTCTCGAAATAAGATGATAGATTAGAATTAAGTGAATCAGCCCATACAGAGCTAAAATCGGTAGGAGTGCCGTTTACTGCTACTTGCCACCCCGATTCTATGTTATCTCCCTGAAATGAAAAAGGAGCATATATAGTTACATTTTCTGTAGTGTTTGTGGGATTATGGATGGTGTAATTACCGTTAAATAGCATTGAGATATTATTTTGGAAATCTGTAGAATCTATAGTAAGAACTACATCTGCGTTGACTAAGTTTAAAGAGTTATTACTATCATGAACAATCCCCCCCATATCAAGTATTTCTGGACCTGGAAGTGGATTTGCAGAACTTTCAAGTGATTTAGCGTCTAAGTTAATAACCAATAAAAGGAAAATTAACAATATGTTAAGAATCTTACTTTTCTTCATTGAAAAGACTCTCTAATGTGGATAACAATAGAATCTATACTTAATTGGATTCAAAAATGAATCACAATGAGTAAAGATCAAATTTTACCTTATAAAAGTATCCATATTTGATTATTTAATTTCCTCCCTCTTTTAGGCTAACGATATTTTAATAGGATGATTACCTTGGAAAAAAATAGTGTTAGTGATTTAAAAATCTCAAATAGATAAGTCCCCTTCTATTATCATCCTTATTATTCCCATATTTGTAATATGGAAATGTGTTTGAGAAATAATGATTCATTGAATTAATGTTTGAAATGTAATTACTTTCCCAATCGTTAAGAGCCAAAACAATGTTTAAAAATTGCTTTTGGAAGTTAATGGGTACTGAATACTCCTCAAAATGAAGAAATGGTGATATTACGGAAGGCTCGTTTCTAATTAACCATCTATTTTCTGAAATTTTGGAATAGATATATTTTCCAGATTTATCAAACTTAGTACATAAACGATTTGATGTTAGAATTATTCCTAATAAATTAGAATCGTAATCCTTCTTTTTCCGAACAGCATAATGCAGATTACAAAGAACGAAAACATTGTCCTTTACTTTGATAGTAAATTTATCGTTTCTAAAGATGAAAACGATCGGGAGTAATAAACTTATTAGTAAATAGACGAAAAAAGAATTTTGAAAGAAAACACTCAAGAAAGTCTCGTTAAATTGGATAAGTCTAGTGTCAATATAAAATAGAATTGCTATAGAGACAGCTGTGAGAACCATAAATAATCCAACGCTCTCAATTTTCTTTATAAATTCAAATCCCGCGTATTTTGTCTCTTTTTCGATATATCTAATTAAAGAAGGCGTAAATTTTACTTGACTTAATCGAATAAAATATACTATTAAGAAAATACACGTACTAAAAAACGTCCAACTTAGAGTTAGATTTAAGGGGTGACTATTTCCCTCTTGATTAAAGCTCTCAGAAGGTAATAAGTTGGTAAAAAAATTCTTCTCGATGTAGGGCAAATAACCGTAGAGCAAATAACTAAGTGCTACAGACAAAACGATAGTAATATATACAATTGATTTAAGCGCTTTTTTAATATATTCTGATCTAATTGTCTTAACTGAATCTCTAAGACCTTGTTCATCTTCGAAATTCAGCTCAACTTTTAAAGAATTTCTCATCTTTCTTCACTCCATTTCTGAGCTTGTTCTACTTCTTCTCGAGGGGATTTCCAATATTTCTGAACGATCTCCCTTAATACTCTTAAGTCTGGATTATCCTCTTCGTTTAACTTTACAATATGAAATTTCTCGGTTTTTTCCTCAATCGTAATGTATTTAGCTTTTTCTAAATACTCAAAAGCAGATCTTAATTTCTCTAATCTGTCGATATTCAAACAATTTTTCACATCCGTTTTATTTACTACTTCATCTGGTCCTGTTAGCTTTGCAACTGCCATTAATACTTGAGCACCTCTCATAGTTCCAATTGTTGCGAGTTTGTCGAAAATTGTACTCATACTTTTTAATAGTTTATCAATATCGTTGTAGAAATCAATTTTTGTGTGTCCAGAAAGCTTTAAATTCGTTTTAAAATCGTCGATTTTGTATTTTTCTAAAAAATCTTTATACGATTGAGACATGGTTAAATAAAAATACCATATTTGGCTATATATATCTTTTTATTTTAAAGCTAAGCTCTAATATAGTGGATTACATTACTGTAGGTTGTTGATGGAATACATGTTTTTTGTAATAGGGTTTATATTAGCTGAAATATATAAATTGGAGTATTAGATGAGCAGATTGATAAGAAAACACCTGATTATCAATGAGAAAGATTTTGTTCGGTTTAAGTTTAGTAATAAAAAACCACTCTGAATTAGAAAGGTTGACTCCTGTCGCCAAGACCTAATAATAAGGTCTGAATTAAAATAGGGTAAGAATGGCAAAATACGCGAAGATTTCGCGCTTCCAAAAGACAAAAATCCAGGGTGGCGCAGGAGTCTTGATTAAATATTTCTTATCCCTATCTTACTCTAATTTTCTCAAATCAGGTTTATTCACAATAACAAACTCTTGAGTTTTATTTAAGCATCTTCACTTAAACGGTTTACCGTAATTCCATAATTTTATCCGATATTGAACATACCAAACTTGGCTTTTTAGTAAATACTAATTGTATTAATATGGTTTTAGTTTCAACTAGTATGATGTTTTAATTTAAAAAAAAACATATTCATTTTTTTTTTCATGAAATATTAACGCATTAATTAATAAATCGTAAAAATCTCGATTTTACAGTGGGAAAACATTCCCAATTCTTAAGATATATTTAAATGGGTAAAAATTGTAAAGTGAAATCGTACTAGTAGAACATACTTAATCCCAAAAATTTTACATCAATTCAAGATCCCTTAATAGACTATCCAAATTTTAACAATTTTTTTCCTAAATTGCATTTTACTAAAATAATTTACGATTTTGTCAAGAAAAGCTTGTTTTTGGCGATAATTCTATCAAAAATTATTTGGGTTTGAAAAGTGGGTTAATTTAAATCCTTATACAGAAACTATGTAATCCTCTACAAATGTCTAACATCATGCTTTAAATAACCTCAGATCTAATTTTTATTCAAGATAGATAATACATTGGAATACTAGGAGACAACGCCATAATTATAGCAAAGATGTAATGTTGCCACTAATCTTATTATCTGGAGTAGGGTTGATAACAATATCATATAAATCTTTCATAGAATAAGTGTTTTTCTAAATAAATTAGAATAAAATAATAGAACAAGTTAAATTGGAGGTAATCATCAATTTTAAAGGTAAAGAAGGTAATTCCAAGGACTTATGAGCAGATTTGTTTAGATAAATTAAAAGAATTAGGAAGATGTACCGCCAGTGAATGGGCAAGCGCTATGGGATACGACACACACAACGCCCTTGCCAAAGTCATTAGAAGAATTGTGAATGATACACCTGAAAAGATAGTAATCTATGCTAACCAGAAACCACGTTATTATCAAGCAGTTTAGAAAATATTAATTTATTCCTCATATATTTTTCCTTTCTTTAAGAGAGAGTTCAATTTTGAGAACACGCTTAAAATTAAGTTTAGCTCTTTTTTTGAAATAAAGGCTCGTTCAAACACATTTTTAAAAGAAAAGAAAACATTTTCAGCAATGTATGGGCGAATTTTGAGACTTTTACTTAAACTTTTTATGCTATTATAAAGGAGTTGTTTATCGTTTTTATTTGCTAATAATACTGGTTTGATTCCTCTTCCTATTGCGACATTATGTATTTTATTATAGATTTCATACAGAATAATTCCACAAGCGTGAGAAAGATTCAAAGTAGGATAAGCATTTTCAGAGGGTATTCTAAGTAATAAATCAGCAAATTCTATTTCTTCGTTAGTAAGTCCCCGTGATTCCTTCCCGAATACTAAAGCAATAGTTATTGGATTTTCTGAAATAGGTAGAATTAATTCTGCAGGAAAGGTAGCTAACCTTCTTATGTTCTTATAATGCATTCCTTTAGCTGTTGATGCAATTACTAAATCAAATTTTTGAAGTAATTCTTTGTATTTATCTAAGTGGGTATTTTGGCTTTTAAGTTCTATAATTTCTGCGTTTAAAAGGATATCTTTACCATGCATAGCAAATCCTTGGGTATGATGGCTCCGTATGATTTCTGCACTCTCAACAGGATTAAATACAACTAAATTAACAAAGTTGAAGTTTTTCATGAGTCGGGCTATAGATCCAATGTTTCCCGCGTGTTCTGGCCTTACCAGTAATACCGTAAATTCCAAATTGTTATATTCCGGTGCTCTCTGAGTTGGTTGAAAATCTGTTATCTCCTTCCTCAGATGTTTTTTATTCATGGTTTTATTTAGTAAGGGTTTTATTTCATGACTACCAAGTTAATTAATTATATTCGATTTTATTTTAAAGATATTTCGACAAAAAAAAAAGAGAAAAATAATTTAGTCCGATTTAATTAAAGGTTGGTCTCCTATTTTGCCAAGGTGCCATTTCTTCAAAAGCTTTTGAAATTTGTAAGACTGTTAATTCATCGAACATTCTTCCAACAATTTGCATACCAATTGGTAATCCATCGCGGTCAAATCCACAAGGAATTGAGGCAGCAGGATGTCCAGTAAAATTAAATGGGAAAGTAAATGGTTGCCACCCAGTAGGAGATACTCCTCTCCCCTCAATAGTCTTCGGAGCTGTAATTCCAAGACCGAAAGCTGTCACGGCTGTAGTAGGAGTAATTAAAACATCGTAATTTTGGAAAGTTTTATAGAGTTCTCTATAGAATTTCTCTCTCGTCATCATTGAACTAGGCAATGATGAAGCTGGATAGCTTAAACCTGTTTCAACCCATTTTACTAAATTAGGATCCATATTATCTTTCCATTTCTCTAGGAATGGTTGAAGTTCATAAGCAAAAGTAACTAACCAATTGATGCTGAATGCTTCTGAAACCCGAGTTCTTTTAATTTTGACTTTTTCTATAACCCAATCAAATTGAGAGAATTTGTTAATAGCTTTCATCACACTTTCTTTAATGTCACTTTGCACAATTTTTGCAAATCCTAGATCAAACGAATAGCCTATTCTCAATTTATTAGGAATTTCATTGTAATGCTCAATATATTTAATATTATCAGCAGGAAGCGAGAATCTATCGCCTTCAAAAGGCCCTTTTATAGCATCGAGCATGAGAGCAGCGTCAGATGTATAATTTACTAGAGCTCCTGTAGCGGAACAGTCTTGAGCAGAAATAAACAATCTTGGATATCTTGGGACTCTCCCAAAAGACGGTTTTATCCCGTAAACACCACAAAAACATGCCGGATGGCGTATTGATCCTCCACCATCTGACCCCTGAGCTAGAGGTCCCATTCCCGAAACAACGGAAGCTGCCGCTCCACCACTCGATCCACCGGAAGTTCTTTCTAAGTTCCAAGGATTAAGTGTTGGACCAAATATTAAATTATCAGTTACACCTTTATGTCCGAATTCAGGGGTATTCGTTTTTCCTAGTATTACGCATCCTGCATCTTTTAATCGTTTTACCACGATGGAATCCTCTGTAGCAACATTATTTTCATACATTTTAGAACCATATGTAGTTCTAACACCTTCAACTGCCATAAGGTCTTTTATTGATGTAGGTACTCCATTTAGAATTCCGATATTTGCTCCATTCTTTACCCTTTTATCAGCGCGTTTTGCCATTTCTCGCGCCATTTCAAAGGTCGTAGTGCAATATGCATTTATTCTAGGATTGATTTTTTCAATCCTTTCTATAATCGTTTCAGTTATTTCTTCTGAGGTAATTTCTTGGTTTGTAATAGCATTAACCATGTCGTAAGCTGACATGAAACATATCTCTTCCTTATTCATAATTTTCACATTTTTACTTGGTTCTCATATATATCAAAATAGGTAATAAAATTTTAAAAGCTTATTTTTTAACCTTTCATCGCCCTTTCTCTTAACTTTCTACGGAATATTTTTCCTACAGCTGTTCGAGGCAAAATATTTATAAATTCGACTTGGCGGGGATATTTGTAAGCTGCCAATCGTTCTTTAGCCCAATCGATAATATTTCGTTCTGTTATTTTTCCATCTTTGCATTCTGGTTTTAATACTACATAGGCTTTGATTGTTTCGCCAATATTTGAATCCGGGGCTGATACTACGCCAACTTCGTGAATAGCGGGATGTTCGTATAATTTTTCTTCTACTTCACGAGGCATCACTTTATAACCTTTATATTTAATAATATCCTTCGCGCGACCCTCTATGTAGAAATATCCTTGTTCATCCATTCTAGCTAAATCACCAGTCCGTAGCCAGCCGTTTACAATAGTCTTTTTAGTCGCTTCAGGATTCCTCCAATATCCCTTCATTACTTGAGGACCCTTAATTAAAATCTCTCCAATCTCTCCTGGCTTAAGCTCAGTCAAAGAGTCTGGGTCAACGATTTTAACGTCTGTATCAATGATTGGTATCCCAATACTTTCTGATCGAATTTCAGGCATCCATTTAGCGGGTATGTGCGTAATTGGTGAAGTCTCAGTTAAACCGAAACCTTGTCCTACTTTAATACCTACCACTTCTTCCCATCTTTTTGCTAATTCTGGAGCTAAAGCCGCGGTACCAGAATTTGCTTCTTCTAGGCTGGAAAGATCACGTTCAGTGAAATCAGGGGCATTTACTAACATTTGATACATTGCAGGAACTCCAATAAAATTTTTTACTTTAAAATATTCAATAGCTTCTAGTATTACAGGGGGATTAAAAGAGTCAAAAATAACCAGCATAGCAGCTCCATATAATGCAATAATTGAAACTAGAAAACCAAAGGAGTGGCATAATGGCAACACAGAGAGATTAACCGTTTTACCAAAAGAACTCATCCCTTCTTCAGGTTCTCCGCCCATTAGGAGATATGAGAGGGTACAAAATACCAGATTTGTGTGAGTTAGCATAACACCTTTGGGTAACCCTGTAGTTCCACCGGTAAACAATAAAGCAGCAAGATTCTCTGAGGGATCTAATTCTATATTTGGAGGAATTGGGGTCACATCCTCTATAAAATCTTCAAATGTTGTAGTGCCTTCTTTTGCTATATCTGCTTGGAGTAAAATTATAGTTTCGATTTTAATCTCTTTCTGAACCTTTTTCATTGTTCTAAAGTTTCCTTTGTGGACAAATGCAATTTTCATATTCCGGGATTCCCGAATAATGTGCGCTACATCGCTTTCCTTAAGTAAGGGATTAATTGGAACTACAATAGCCCCTGTTTCCATAATTCCAATACAACAGAAAATGAATTCTGGGCAATTAGAAGTCATAATGCCTATTGGTTCTCCTTTTTTTACTCCCAATTGAATCAAAGCGTTTCCAACCTTATCAGAGATAGCTATTAATTCGCGATAGGTATATTTTTTATCAGCTGGTTTATTATAAACACATATATTGTTAGGAAAGGTTTTAGCTGATAGTTTTATTAATTCATGAACCGGTATAGGATCAAATATTATCGATTTTGGTACATTTCCTGGTCTAAATTTTAACCATGGCCTATTTACATTTTCTAAATGAGGAGATTCGTTTTCATAATCATAAATTGGCTTCCATTCTGAGTAATCTTTCATATCATTCATATTAAAAGTTTTAATGGAGAATATATTAAGAATTTCAAGTTAAGTATATAAAAATCTTCTCATGTTTTCTCACAAGAATGTCCACATTCACAAATAAATAGAATAAAATAATTAATCGTCCAAGAATTCAAGAATTAACTTATTCACTTCCGGAGCTCTTGAGAGAGTCATAAAATGGCCCGCTTCATTTATGATTTTTAGATCACTATTAGGAATTCTATTATTCATTTCAACCATGACTGAAACAGGTGTTAGTCTATCGTGCGAAGCGGCAATAAGTAGAGTTTTGCATTTAATTTCACCTAATCTATCCAAAGTATAATGTGTTTTCATAGCTTCTGCTTGATTTAATATGTCCTGCGGTCTTGAAGGATTGACCGTACTTTCTCGAATTAAATCTTCCATTGAAAAGATATCATAAAATTTTTTGGTTGGGTTTGCTTCCATTTCTTTTCTAAACTTTATATGAAAAAGCCATTTTGATTTTTGTTTGAACGCCTTCAATGGGTCGTGTTTTAAGGTTTCTACTTCTTCAAGTTGGCCATTTTTGGGTATTTCAACCCACCCAATGTCAGTTCTACCGTAATTAGTAGCAATTAACACTAGCTTGTCAACTTTTTCTGGATAGATAAGAGCAAAATTTTGGACAATCATGCCTCCGAAAGATCTTCCAATAATATGAGCTTTTTTTATATTTAAAAACTCTGCTAATCCATTGACATCTTCGGCCATCATCTTCATAGTGTAAGGTATATTTGGTCTGTCACTTTCTCCAGTTCCTCGTAAGTCAAAAGTTATCGCTTTAAATCTTCTACTAATTTCTAATACTTGAGGTTTCCATATCTCCTTTTTCGCACCGTACCCGTGTATGAAGATAACAGGAAAACCTTTACCATAAATTCTATATGATAGCTTTACACCGTTTATATTCGCAAAACTCATGAGTTAGGATTTATAATTTTTTAATAGCTATTGTAATGTTTTAGGTAATAAAAAAATCTTTCTATATAATTATTTAAATTAAATAGCAAAAATATTTTTATATACTTACCTATAAAAGATTAAATAGGAAAGCTCAGATATAATTACTAGAATTTACTTGTAATATTTATAAATTTTTAATTAATTTTCTGCATTAAAGATATATTTAAACAAATAAAGCAGTATAAAATACAAACTTTTCTTGATTATTATGGCAGATTATTCACGAATTTTGCAAAATCTCGAATTTATTAACATTAGTACGGATACTTTCACAATTTTTGAATGGAAACCACCGAAGTCATATAAGAGTTATATTCTAGACCTAAATGTTGTAAAACAAAATCCTATAAGCAATATCTTTTTTCATCTCTTTAAAGGGAACATGAAAATTGTCCATATTCGATTGAAAAACTTGATTTATACTGCAGGCTCCAATAATGATGTTCAATTTCAATTGTTAGAAGCTCTAATTGAGCAAGTTTCTGTGGTTTTTAACGAAATATATGACATTGAGTCTTATATAAAATACGATAATTTCTCCACCGCGATGTTCAGTTCCTTTAAAGATGAAATTGATAATATTATTAATAACTTTAACGCGCTAAATTCAGTTATGGATCTTAAGGTTCCATGTATGGTTTGTAATACTATACTTCCAGTAATCGTTAAAAGAAGCTTTATAGATAATGCAGAGTCTTATCCTGTACCACTGGTTTATAATCATAAAGGACATGCAATCTTATGCTTCATCGATAAAAATTACGACATTCGAGGAGTAGAATTAGTAAACGTCACGGGGTAATTCCTTTATCATAACAAAGATTTAATTGCCTATTAACAACTTCTTATTGTATTCCAACATATAATTAAAAAACTATTTTTCTTAACAATAATTATGGCAGAAGATAAGGAACAAGATAACGATTTCTTTTTTAAAGATGTAATTAAAAAAACTAAAACTGGTGTTACGTTCCCAAAAGAATTGAGAGAAGCGTTATTTGATGAAGCAGAAGAGATCTTTTTTAAACTTATTGTACCTATTGAAAAAAACAAAATAATTTTAGAATTTTTGTCTGAGACCGAAGCAAAGAATCTCTCTGAAAAAATTCAACTCTCTAAACCGAAGCCGTTAGAAAAAGCCCCGGCAAAAGCAAAGGAAAAAACAACTCCGGATAAAATCGCCCCAAATTGGAGCGAATATTTTATTTATGATTTTAAAAATCGAGAAAAAGTACAACCCATTTTAGAATCTGCGTTTTACAAATTTGCTGAAACTCCAGTTAATTTAGATGATGCTATGGGTAGGATTAAATATGCCTTAGTTTCATTTTTGACTGCTACCAAAACAGAAAACGCTAAGTTGTATTTTTCTATAATAAAACTCCTTATTGACGTAATAGAAAGATTTAATCAACCAAATTTGATTGATTGGATCTTTGAAAAAATTGTGCCCAATATGGAAAGTAAATTCCTTTACGAACAAGCGCTTCTCGAGCTCTTAGAAATAAGTTTAAAAATAAAACGATATGAAAAAGCCGAACTATTTATATTCTACGTTTTAAGGAATATAGACGATTATCCTCAGTCGGAACTTTACAATATCTTCAATTCATTTAAACAACTAGTTAAAAAAGTGCGTCACGTCGAAAGAACTGACAAAATTGATCTTTTACTAAAAGAAAAATTAATGGAATACGGAGAGGGCGTCAATGATAACGACTACAAAATCCAAATCGTCGAATTTTTGGAAGATTTAAATTATATTGAACTTGCATACGGACTTGCTAAAGCAATACAAAAAGGTTTACCTGCCGATAGCGTAAAAGTGGACGAGATTAGGAAAATAGTAAAGAGATTATATACTGCTCCGATAACTGAAGATAAAATTAATTAGAAAGATTTTTAAAAGCTTAATTTTTCTCTGTTTTGTTTTCCTCATCTTTTTCTTTATCATCAGTAACCATAAACTCTTCTACTGCTCTTTTGATTTCACTTTCTATCATTTTCTGCTCCTTTTCTTTGATAACCTTTTGTTTTAATTCAATTTCTGCTTGAGATAATTCGCTTTCTTTTTCAATTAGTTCTTCTTTTATTTTTAATGCTTTTTCTTTTTCCTCGATTGCCATTTCCTCAATTTCGCGTTCTTTTAGTTCTAAATCTAATTTTTTCTTTTTAATTTCCAAATCTTTCTTCTTAAGCTCGATCTCTTTGTCGATAATATCTGATTCTTCCTTTTTCAATTGTTTTTTAACTTTTTTAGGTATAAGATCCGCTTCTGGTGGAACAACCGTTTCTTTTTCAAGTATTTCTTCTTTTAATTTAAGTGTTTTCTCCTTTTCAGATATAATTTTCTCTTCTAATTCCTTTTCCTTTTCTTCTAATTCTATCTTCTTTTTCTTGATTTCTATTCCTTTTTTCTTTAATTCAAGTTCTTTATCAATTATCTCAATTTCTTCTCTTTCTATCAATTTCTCTTCTGACGGAGTTTCCTCTCTGATTTCTTCAATTTTTTCGACAGTAACGATTGATTTTAGAACGGAATCTACTGATTTTTTTAACATATCATTTTCGGGATCTTCCTTAGCTATATTTGTAACTGCTTTGGTGACCCATAATGGGTGTTTTTTTCCTATAGATATCAAAGCTTGAGTTGCTTTTTCAACTACAAACTCTTGTTCATCGGCTAACGTAAAAGCAATCTTATTAATAAGCGATTCGTCTTCAATTTCTGCCTCTCCTCCGGACATAAAGATAATTAGCTGTAGAATAGCCTCTCTTACGTTTGGATCGTCTGAATTTAATAAATCCTCGCTATGAGGTAGAAATAAATCACATTCGTTTTCGCATAATGTTTTTAATAATAACAAGAATGAATAGCGTAGAACAGAATCTTGTTTAGAAAGGTTTTCTAATAAGGACGGAATGTCAATAATCAATCGTTCTATTAAGAACCTTAAAACGGTTCTTCCACCATGAAGTAATAATAACATTTCAATAATGTCTTCTAACCTAATAAGATAATCATCTTGAGTAGAGTCTCCAAGATATAGTGCGATGATGTTCACAGCATCATCGATTCTTCCATCTTTTACAAAATCCTTGATTTTCGTGATTTCTGGATTCTCTTGGTCTTTTTCAGTCATTTTAACCAACGTATTTATTATTTAATTTTTTATTTATTTAAAATTTACACATGTAAGATATAGAAATCATTGTACAGGCGAAATATAATGTTGAATACTAATCTTAAATCTCGATATCGTAGCAATGCGCTTGAATATCTATTCATGCGAACTTCTGGTACAACACCAATGTTTAGTTTTATTGCTAAGTTTCCTTTCTTATCTAAATATATATTAATTTCCTTACAAAATTGACTTAACGCGTCTAATTCTCCAGGAAATACGTTCCAAATATAGTTATCGAGTTTGGAATTTTCATCGGTAGGGGGTGTTTTGCTAATTCTTGAAAGAGCATCTTTTGGAATAATTGTTGTAATTTCCACACAATTAGAGTGGTTTAGTTTTAGCTCTACTTCAGGAAAATAAATCTGTGCAAACATCTTACATAAACCATAAAGTAGTTCTAAATCAGAAATGTTTTCTCTGTTTGCGTTACAGAGAGCGTAATTTTCAGTAATAAAACAGACATGGATTTTATCATCGTATTTAAATATCATAAAATTTTGATCATCAGTTAATAAATATTGAAAATCTTCTTCTCGATTATTTATTCTATCGTCGAAAATTTTATTGGCTCCTTTAAAGTCTTTCTTGGAAAAAAACTTATTTAGTTTTCTGTAATCGCCGTGAAAGAATACATCAAAGAAATCTACTAAATATAGGTAAGCATCATTAGGTTTGTAAATTACCGTTTTATTCCTAAAATCGCGAAAAATGATGTTTTTATGAACGCTATAACAGAATGTAGGCTGATCTTCAATAGTAAGACCATTTAATAACCGAAGCTTTAATAAGGCTCTATGTGTGCAGAGTGGAGTTAATGTACACTGGATTCTATCGATCTCACACTCTTTAAAACATAGATTATCGATTCTTTTTCTTAAAAGTTCTAATAATTCTGATTTAAACTTAGTATCGATCTCTTCCTCTAAGAATTTGTCAAGATGTTCTGGTTGTAGCGGCATTTTTCGGAGATTTTTCAATTATAAGTATTGAAACTAGCTATTTATGTAATATCAAACACAGATTCTAAACTTTTCTATTGGGTTTAAAATAGTCTTAAAGAAAATTGTAAACTATATTAATAAGAAGTTTAATATATATTATTAAAGCTAATAAAAAAAAGAATTTATAGAAAATGCTTCGCCAAATTCACATTTTTCATAAAAACGACTGCATTTATAATCACACTTATGCTCTTGCACTTGGAGACGATGAATTGAAAAATGTTATCAAAATCATTCAATCTTATATAGACATGCCTATGGTAGGCAAAACATTCCAAAAACCAGTATCAGAACACTTTCAAATATTTCACAGGTCAGAGGGGGATATGTTATTTTTGTTTATTACCGATCTTGTTGATAGCCTTGAATATATCGGTCCAGCGATTGAAAATACTATTCAAAAATTTAAGGAATTATTTCCAACGCCAAATGATATAAATACCTCAACTAACTTTAAACGAGAGTATGTAGATTTTTTACGAGAACAGCAATATGAATTACACTCTAAGATTGCTATAGTGGGGCCTCAAAATTCAGGAAAAACGATGTTATTTAACATGTTTAAGAGTAATGGAGTGCGTCCGATCATGAATTTTGCAACTGCCTCGATTTGCTCTATAGATAATCTTAAATTCGATATATGGGATTTTGAGCTAAAAGATAACTTCTCGCTTTTATGGTCGAAATTCATTCAAGGATCTGATTTAGTAATTCTCCTTTTCGATTTATCTAATTATCATTTACGAGTAATTAATCACTTTCTTGATTTGCAAAAGCAAGAGAGTAAATTTTCCAAACTTTTGATTATTGGTAATAAGCGTGATTTGGTTCGAAAAGAAGATATAAGAATAATTAAGAATGAATTAAACATTTCGAATATGGAAGAGTTATCTTTAGTTGATGCGAGTGCAAAAGAAAAGATTGGAAATTTAATTTCTAAAGCTCTAAATCTCAAAAAATTGCTCCCCCACAATTTCACGGAATTATTTAACGAAGCTAAAAATGTTGAAAGTGAGGGAAATTTTATTCTCGCAATAGCAAAATATAAGGAATTAATAAAAATATCTAATGAGTATCAAGACTTTACTTATATGACTACTCTCAAGAAGAAAATAGAGAGCTTACAGGAAAAAGTCGACGAACAAGCTAAAATTAGAAAAGGAATTGAAGCAAAAAAGAAATTTGAAATCCCTGGGAAAATTCGTTTTACGCGAAGAATTCAAGTACAACCCTTACCCACAAGTAAAACACTAATACAAGCACCCCCTATAGAAATACCAAAAGCCCCAACAAAAATCAAGCAAAAAACAGAAGATTTAATGTTATTTTCAACAGATGATTCTTCAGAGGGGGAAGAAATAGATAAAGAAGACATTACACTTGATATAGATGAAGTCATTCCTGAAGAAAAACGTCCAACATTAGAAGTTGTTGAGAAGAAAGATGATGATTTTCCATTTATCCTCCAACAACTAATCGAAAAACGTGGTAGTTCGCTAACATTAAACTTATGTGAAGCGCTTTTAATTGAACTCAAAAAAGCCTTATCAAGGCCTCTTAATGTTGAGGACCTTGAATTAGCAGCAGATGTGTTTGTAAAGCACGATCTCTCATGAGAATTCTTTTCCTTTTTTGATTCCTCCATAAGATTATTTTTTCTAGACAAAATAAAAGCAAATCTTTTTTATTTACCTATATTAAAATCGTTTATATCAATTGTAAAAGAAAAAAAATCAAGTGTATAGAAATATGAATGCTATAGAAGAACTCAAAAAAGAGTTTAGTGAAATAACTCGTCTCAATCACATTCGTTCTTTATTAGGCTGGGATGAACAAGTTAATTTACCTAAAGGGTCGTTTGGAGGGAGAGCTGAACAGAACGCTCTCATGAGTAAAATAATCCATGAGCGATTAATTTCTGATAAAATTGGGAAGTTAATAAAGGAAGCTGAAAAGTTGAAAGATTTAAACTTAATTGATAACGCCACTTTACGCGAAGCAAAAAGGGATTACGAGCAAGAGGTTAAATTACCAGCCGAATTGGTAGAAGAAATCTCAAAAACTGGCTCTCTTGGTTATATAAAGTGGGTAGAAGCAAGGAAAAAGAATGATTTTTCCATTTTTCAACCTCTTTTAGAAAAGATGATCGGGCTTCAAATTCAAGTTGCAGAGAAACTAGACACTCATCCTGATCCATACTCTACTCTCATCGATCTCTACGAACCTGGAGCAACATATGATTGGATTGCTAACATTTTCAATAAATCAAAGCAAAATCTCAATAGTATCATTAAAAAATTAGAAAATTCAAGCGACAAGCCCGATTTTTCAATACTTACGCAAAAATGGGACAAGAATAAGCAATGGGATTTTAGCATCGAAATTATCAAGGGATTGAATTACGATTTTAATAAAGGACGCCAAGATAAATCAGTCCATCCATTTACTACATCGTTATCCTCATCAGATACGAGATTTACAACTAGGATCGACGATAATTTCTTTCCAACATGCATTTTTGGCTCGATTCACGAATGTGGACATGCTCTATACGAGATGGGATTAATGGAGGAGATTCATGACTCAGTATTAGCCAGTGGATGTTCGATGGGAGTTCACGAATCCCAATCCCGTATGTGGGAAAATATGGTTGGCCGGAGTATGGAATTTTGGAAGTTTTGGTATCCTAAACTTAAAAAAAATTTTCCAAACAATTTAAAGGATAAAAGTGTCAAAGACTTCTACCGTAGTATTAACACAGTGCAACCATCATTGATTCGTGTAGAAGCTGATGAAGTTACTTATGGTATGCATATCATTCTTAGGTTTGAACTGGAAAGAGACATTATAGAAGGTAATGTTCAAGTTAGCGAACTACCAGAATTGTGGAACGAAAAAATGGAAAATTTACTAGGAATAACACCTCCAACTAATTCTGATGGTGTTTTGCAAGATATTCACTGGTCTTGGGGAAACTTTGGGTACTTTCCAACATATTTCTTAGGAAATCTATATGGAGCCCAATTTTATAAGACCGCCCTTAAACAACATCCCACTTTGCCGGAAGAATATGAAAAAGGTAATTTCTCTAACCTGTTAGCGTTTTTAAGGGAAAATATTCATCAATATGGTAGGATTTATCAAGCAAAAGATTTGATTAAAAGAGTAACTGGAGAAGATTTAAACCCAGACTATTTTATCGAATATTTAGAAAAGAAATTTTATCCAATCTATAGAATTTAATTTTTCTTTTTTTTTTCGTTGGATTATTTGGATTAATTAATTATTAATTACTATAAGTCTTATATTTAGAAAGAAAAGCCACTGAACAATTCAAACACGGGATTAATAAGATGTTATTAGGAGTCAAAAAATACTCAGAAAAACTACTTCTTCCCTTAGCTAAGAAGTTAAAAAAAATACCTGCAAATATTATAACAGGTTTAGGTTTATTTTTCGCAGCATTAGCGTTTTTATTCTTTATTTTACAAGTTTTACCTTTAATCATAATTAGTCTAGCTTTAGTAGAGTTTTTCGACCAACTAGATGGTGTAGTAGCTCGTCTTCAAGGACCAACGAAACTAGGATCGTTTTTAGATTCTACCTTAGATCGAATTGGAGATTATCTCATTTTTTTTGGGATTATCCTTGGGGGATATACTGAAATATATATAGGCTTGATAACACTTGCTGGCGCGTTCCTAACTTCATATACTAGAGCAAAAATCGAGAGTTTAGGAATTCCTAATTTATATGGCGTTGGATTACTGGAAAGAACAGATAGGGTCCCAATTATTTTAATCGGATCGATATTACAAATATGGTTTCCTATGGCTATATGGTGGACAATGATTTTCTTAGCAATTGGAACAAATATTACTGTAATCCAAAGAATTGTGTTCGCTTTTAAAAATTTATCAGAAAAAAAAGAGGATAATTCTTTAAGTTAATGAGTTTCTAAAATTGGTTTTTTAATGATTCTGATTATTGATAAAGCATATTTATAAAGATTGCGTATTAATTAACAATTAATATGTAGTTAAATTAATTCATTTTTTCTCGAATTAAAAAGTATGATTGTCTCAGAGATAAATATTAAACTGGCTATATTAGGACAATGGGGGGTTGGTAAAACATCGATTGTAAATACATTTGTAGGAAAGGATTTCCCTGCTATGTATATTCCCACTATTGGTAGTAATATCGCCAGAAAGGAGTATAAATTAACATCTTATCATATTAGGCTAAATATTTGGGATATTGGAGGGCAAAGAAGTTTTAATCCTTTGAACCCGGTATTCTTTAGTAATTTGGATTCGGCTTTGTTAATATTCGACTTAAATAATCCTAAAGAAACATTACAAGAGCTTTTACAAACTTATATGAAAAATTTATCACAACATTCTCCAGAATGTATTACCTATTTAATAGGAAACAAATCTGATTTAATAAAACCAGAAGATTCAGAAATTCTTTTAAACAATATTCGTCAGTACCAAATAACAGGTTTTCCTATTATATTCGTCTCAGCTAAAACCCAAGATAATATTTCTGAGGCATTCTCATTAGTAATTTTAAATTTTATGAAAAAAATTGAGAAAGAGAGTAAAGAAAAGCAATTCATAGGAATTTCCAAGAAATTTTTAGAATCTATTAATAAAACTGAGGAAGATATAGAAAAATTAATCATAAATTTAGAAGAAATTGATCCAAATACGCTCCATAATAAAATAACCCCTACTTTTATTAAAAAAAATGTAAAATTAGCTGAATTCGAAGATTTCCCTCTTAGAGAAATTAAAGATCTTACAAAAGCTCAAGAATTCGATGTCGACAAGAGTCTAATTAAAGAAAATATTATAATTGCGTTTAAAAATAATTTGTCAATTATTTCTGATCTTATATCAAATTTAAAAAAAGCTCCAATCGATTCTCTAATGAGCAATATTGATAAATCCTTAGAAGACCTAGCAAATTTAAAAAAGGATTTCGAGTTAAAATTAGATTCGATATTAGAATTAGAATCGAACAAACATCAATCGTGATCCATTTTTGATTTATTTATAAAAGGTGGTAAACAATTCCCAAAAAAGAAAAAATTGAAGAGATAACAATTAAGGAATTTCAAAATTTAATTTATCAAGTAAAAAACACGGAAGACGATATCCATTTTATAAAAGAAGAGATAAGATCAATCAAAAGTGATATTTTATCTAGCCAAGAACGGATCGAGCAAACAATTAGGACTCAAGAAGAAATTATTATGGATATGATTAATAGGTTCAACGAAGAACTTTTAAAACATAAAACTTCCATGAAAGAAGATATGGAGAAAATTAAAACCCAACAAGATGTCCTAAGAATTTCCTATACGATTAATGAAAAAAAACTTATGGACAAAATAAACTCATCCATTGCAGAAGTCATTAATAAGCGAATAGAGGGAAAAGAGAGTGAGATTTTAATGAAGATCTGGATTAGTGAGTTTAAGGAAATTGTAAACAATTTTGAAAAATTAAAGAAATTAAAGCCTAAAGAGTTTTCAGTGCGTTTAAACGAAATCTCTGAGACTATAGAGGTTTTTAAGCAAAGAATGCTCGAGTAGATTATATTTCTAGTTGGATAATTACCTTAATTCTCGACTTAAAAACGAAATCCTCCAATCTTCGTAGAGTTGAATACTAAATTTTATTTTTAAATTATATTAAAACCTTAAATACTCTAAGAGCAAGAATTAAATAATACCATTATGAATAAGAGGTGTTATATTATAGAAGAATTCTCAAAAAAACCTAAATACTCCTCAAAAGAAGAGATTAATAAAGCTATTGGTCACATATTATGGGGCGATAAGAAGAAAACATTTTCGATGCGTCGCTTAATAATGGGATTTATGAAGAAAAAAGTAGGAGGAAAATAAATTGACAAATAGAGAAGATTTACTTAAAGCTGTAATCGATCTTGATGAGGATAAGGCATATAAATTAGTTAATCTGTTATTGAAAGAAGGAGTAAGGACAAATGAAGTTATAGAGATTCTAAGAGAAGGAGTAGAAGTTGTAGGGGAAAGGTTTAATAAAAAAGAATATTTTTTAACTGAATTAGTGATGGCTGGCGAGATTTTCTCACAATCTGCTCTTTTACTTAAACCTTATATGAAAGAAGATGTAAATAAAGGAGCCAAATTAGAAACAGTCGTAATTGGAACTGTTGAGGGGGATGTTCATGACATTGGAAAAAATATTTTTGTAACTTTATTGAAATCGGCTGGTTATAATGTCGTTGATCTAGGGGTAGATATTCCCTCGCAAGAATTTGTAGAAAAAGTAAAAGAAACTAATGCCAAAGTTGTTGCTTATTCAGGACTTTTAACAGTAGCATTAGAGTCAATGCATGCTACGACAGAGGCTTTAAAAGCTGCCGGACTTAGAGAAAATCTAAAGATAATTATAGGTGGTCTTCCTGTGGATGAACTCTGGATGAAGAAAGCAGGTGCTGACGCTTTCACCGATAATGCCTTTGAAGGGGTAAAGATTGTAAAAAAATGGTTAGGAGGTGCTGCTTAAATTGGAGCCAATAAAAGAAGAGGCAATGACGAGCGTAGAAAGAATGCTAACGGCAATGGAATTAAAAGAACCTGATAGAGTCCCAATATGGCCCTTGATCGATTTCGTTCAGACTAAGTATCTTGATCACATATCAGCCCAAGATATGCTTGAAAATCCCGATAAAGCTCAAGAAGCAATGGAGTGGATATATCATAAAATGGGAGGTTTTGATATTGCTATGGCCGGAGGAGGCATGTATATGCAATATGTAAATCCTTTTCCTGATATGTTCTCTGTATATTATTTAGACTGGAAATTACCTGGGAGACAACTATCCCCTAATGCCCCACCACAACTTGCTGAACGAAGTTTAACAGATCCATTTCTCAAGGCTGAAGAATACGACAAAATTCTTAAAGATGGTTTTTTCTGGCTTGCAAATTTTAACAATGCGAAAATGGGTGATATGATGAAATTAAGTAAGATTGCTCCTAAAGTTGTAGAGAATACAATTAAATGGTGGGAGCACTTTAAAGTACCTACTTTCAACGATGGAGCAGGTGGGACAATATTTGATCTTCTTTCAACATTTCGAGGTTCTACCAATTTTATGAAAGATATTTATCGACATAGTGACAAAATTATAGAAATTTGCGATAAATATACTGACGATTTTATACGTATGGGGGAATATGGGATTACTCAGAGCCAAGGGAAGACGCTTTTAGTTGGAGGCGCAAGAGCAAGTTCTGATTTTATATCTATTAAACATTTTGAAGAATTATTTTGGCCATATTTCAAAAAAACAGTTAGTACTTACGTCAAGAAAGGATATATTGTTCAAATGCACATGGATACTAATTGGACTGATCGGTTGCATTATTTCCTTGATTTACCTAAAGGTAAGATATATCTGCATATGGACGAGAGAACAGATATTTTCAAAGCAAAGGAAATACTTGGAGGACATTTATGTATCGAAGGTAATCTAAAACCGTCATTATTTACAGTTGGTACCCCTAACATGGTTGAAAAGCAAGTAAAGGAAATTATTGATAAGTGTGCTGATGGTGGAGGTTTAATCGTTGGCTCAGAAATTCCAGACGACGCAAAATTAGAAAATATTAAAGCTATGTGCGATGCGTGCAAAACTTACGGATCTTATCGTAAATAAATCTATAATTTTTTTTATTATTTTTTTAATATTTTGAAAAAAAAAATTGGGCTCCTCATTATATATATTATGAAATTTATTTAGATTATATAAGATAGATTTTTGCATCCTTAAAAAATTAAAAAAGTTAATCAAAAAAAGAAAATGTCAGCAACAGATTTTCATTTTAGTTTAAAGGGTAATGTAGACTCATTATATACTACTCTCAATAAACGTAAAGAATTTTATATAACAGTACAAAATCTTACAGATAACTATATTCCTCAAGTTAAGGTAAAATTGTCAGGTCCCCCCGAAGTTAAATTACTGGTTAAAATAGAATTTTACGGAGGAATAGCAAAGCGAAATAGCAAGAATCGTTTATTTACGGTTTTACCTAAAGCAGATGGTATTTTTACTCTTACAGCGACTCTCACTACGAAGAAAGGACATATGATCGAATTACCAATTACTCTTCAAGTTGGAGGGATTCAAGAGGCGACTAAACCTATATCCTTGGTTTCTAAACCTGTTGAAGAAAAATCAACTGTTAAAGTAAATTGTCCCTTTTGTGGGGATAAAATTGACGAAGATGCTAAATTTTGCCCTCATTGTGGATCTGATTTAACTGAAGTTAAAAAGGAAGCAGTTGAAAATCAGGAAGAAAAAACTAGTAAGCAATGTCATAATTGCGGAAGAGATCTCCCTATAGAAGCCAAATTTTGCGCAAAATGTGGTGAAAAAGTAGAATAATATAATCAAGGATAAATCTGTTAATGCTTTTTCCTTGAATCTTTTTTTAATTATAAATTATTTAGTTGAACTTGAAGATATTGATTCTCTTTAAAGGTTACTGTTTTTAATAAAGTTATTTTGATCATAGCGTCACTCAAATTTAAGGTTGCATCAACAACGATAATTTCTTCCGAATTTACAATTATACAGCTTTGGATTTGATTAACCTCAATTGTTTCATTGGATGCTAGCTGTATTGATTTAAGTGGTAGCTCCCAAAAGAAATAGAAAGGCTAAAAGATAATTTATTTTCAGCTATTTGTTGTTTTACAATCCCCCAAGCAGAAGAAATTTTTATCGGTTAGAGTGAATATACCTTTAGCCTTCATAATGCTTATATTATTCAAGTTTTAAATTTGTTTAAGATAGTTCCTATATTAACATTTCGAATGAATTATACTTTTTGCAAGAGAATTAAGAAAGTCAGATTTATAATGTTTGATTAATAATTACTTTAAATTTGATATAAAACAATTTAAATTTAATTATATAATCTTAATACTCAATAGAAATTCATCTAAAGAAGACTAAAATTATGACAGTCAAAACTCTTATAATCGGACATGGAGCGAGAGAACATGTAATAGGAGAGACGCTGGTCAGAGATGGAGCCGAATTATACGCGTTCATGAGTTCTAAAAATGCGGGATTAGAAGATCTAAGTCATGGGAGAATAAAAATTCACTCTGAGACTGATTTTAAGGAAATTATTGAATTTTCGAAAGAAAGCAATATTGATTTTGCTGTAATTGGTCCAGAAGCACCTTTAGTAGTAGGAATTGTTGACGCTTTAGAAAGGAATGGAATACCATGCGTAGGTCCAGGAATTGAAGCTGCCCAATTAGAAGGATCAAAAATTTTTGTTAGATCTCTCTTAGAAAAATATAAAATCACTTCAAACATCAATAGTAAGAGTTACAATTCTATGGAAAACTTAGAGAGCTATATTGATGAGTTAGGAGAAGAAAATATAGTTGTCAAACCAGATGGTTTAACAGGTGGAAAAGGCGTAAAGGTATATGGGGATCATCTTTTTTCTAAACGAGATATTTTGGAATATTGTCAAGCTTTAGTCGATCAAAAAGCTTCTTTTCTTCTCGAGGAAAAAGTTGAAGGAGAAGAATTTACGCTTCAAACATTCGTTGACGGCAAGAATGTAATTGCTACTCCACTAGTTCAAGATCATAAGAGAGCTTACGAAGACGATACAGGCCCCAACACCGGAGGTATGGGAAGTTACTCGATGGAAAACCATCTTATGCCCTTTATCTCACAAGAAGATGTAAATGAAGCAATTGAAGACATGAAGAAAGTCGTAGCAGCAACGAAGGCAGAAACGGGAGTTGAATATAAAGGATTCCTTTACGGCGGGTATATTAAAACCGCAAAAGGCATTAAATTAATAGAATTTAACGCAAGGCTTGGGGATCCTGAAGCAATGAACATTTTACCCCTGTTGAAAACTAATTTCATAGATATTTGTATGGGAATTATTAATGGGAATTTAAAGCCAGAGATTGAATTTGAAAAAAAAGCAACTGTGTGCAAATATTTAGCCCCTGAAGGATACCCTACTTCTCCGAAAAAGGATGAATTAGTAATAATAAATAAGGAAAAACTGGAGCAAATTGGGGCTAAGTATTACTACGCTTCAGTATATAGAGAAGGTGAAAATGTTTACACTACATCATCGAGAGCCATGGGGATAATTGGGATTGCTAATAACCTAGAAGGCGCTGAGAAAGTTGCTGAACAAGGAGTTGGATGCATTAGTGGCAAATTATTTTATAGAAAAGATATAGGAACGCAGAAATTACTCCAAAAAAGAATAAATCACATGAATTATCTCTTACAATAGAATCTAACTCACAATTTAAAATACTCATTCATTACTTACTGAATTATATTTTATAAAGATCAAATTATAATAATTTCGATTTTAACTCTACATGGATTATGAATTGGCAAGCTAAAAACACAAATTTTAATCAGTTAATAAAACAAGTGTTTCACGATAAAGATTCTGATAAAAGAGCTGAAGCAGCAAGACAATTTGGTTTTCTACAAGATGGTCGAGCTGTTAACTTATTATGTCGTGCGTTAAAATCTGAGGATGATCCTATTGTGATAAATAGAATAATAGAAGCATTAGGACGAATAGAGGATGGGAGAGCTACACTGAGAATTATAGAAAAATTAGAAGAAGAAATTAAGAAACCAGAAATAGAATTAGACAAATTAAGAGTTATATTCATTATCGAAAGTTTGACCAGAATAAAAGACAAGAGAGCTTTAGAATCTTTAAGTTATTTTCTAAACATTTCTGACGAAAAATTAGTACAACTTACTGAGAATGCCTTCGATGTAATTAAGCCAAACTGGCGTCAAATAATCGAGAAAGAAAGAAAAGAAAGATCGATTCAAGATATATTTAAGGTTTCTTTGTGAGTCTGTTTTTGTAAATTTGTCTTTGTGCATCTTGAGACTGATATCAAATTAATAAGAAATCAATTAAAATTATATACTACAAATAATCTTTCATATGAATCGACACACAAATATTAGGTATTAGAACTTGACAGTAAAAAATGTTTGTTGCTGGGATCTAGAGGGGCCTATCAGTGTTCTTGACTTCGCTGCAGATTTGAGCAAGCTACTGGGTAATAAATCTAACCTTGGTTTACAAAAATATAACATGGGAGGCTTTTATGAGATGTTATCGGAGTACGATGATTACCTAATTGAAGTCCCCGGAGTTAAAGAAGAATTAAATATACCCGATTACCAACCTGGAGATACACTAAGGTTAGTAGCGCCATTATATATTTCTTCTTTTTCCGACGAGGAACTAATAGGAATAGCCAAACAAAGTCTGGGGCTATTACCTGGGTGTATAGATCTTATGGAAAGGCTCCATAGAGATTGGGATATATATATCATATCTACAAGCTATTCTCACTTTGCCTACAATATAGCTAAAGAGTTAAAAATTCCTTCTGATCATGTTTTTTGCACCGAGTTGAATATAAAAAACGCGAGTGAAACTTTTCATAACATTAAGAGCGATGTAGACATACTGGTAAAGGGTATTTTCCAGCATTTTATCGACAGTGGCAAACATTTAGACAAAGTCATAAACGAATTAAACGATTTTTTCTGGAAAAGAGAAGATTCTGATTATATCAAGGCCATGGATCTAATTCGAGTGCGAGGAGGAAAGAGAAAGGAATTAGCAGTTGAGGCTATTTCTAATCAGACTCAAGTTCCAATTTCAGAAATTGTAGCATTAGGTGATTCAATTACGGATATAAACATGCTCCAAAGATTAAAAGACGAAGATGGTATAGCCGTTTCATTCAATGGTAATCGATTTACTGTTAGTAGAGCAAATATCGCAATCACTACTACAAACAACTTAGGTACACTTCCTGTCTTTGAATACAAGGATAATATAGATGCTTTTCTCGAATCCTGGGAGTCTCTTTATAATGGTTTCAGAAATAATCCTCAAAAAATTCCAGACAATTTAATATCAAAAGAAATCAAAAATTATTTTATCAAATACCAATTTATTCCCGAAATAGAGAATTTAAAGAATAAAAACAAAAGCGAAATTGATTTGATTGCTATAAAACAAGAAAGGATGCGAAAAAAAGTGCGAGGTTGGGCTGGAAATTTAGGGTAGATCCAATTTATCTTTATCTCGAAAATTTTTTTCGTAGAACTTTTTTCCTTTGAGCAAATCCAATAAAAAAAGACTGTAATGAAACTTTTGCTTAATGATAATTTTTAGAACGATTACAAAAAAGACATATATCAAAACAGCAGCAACATTAAAGGGGTATGGATTTATAATTAAAAATATACTAGGTGTATAGAAGGATAATGATTCAAAAATTCGTCTTCTATTATTTTCAATAAATTTATTTTCTTGTAAGCTCAGATAGCAATTACAACAAATTAAAGGCATGTTCATGTTAAACTTGACTTCAAAATAGATTTTTTGTATTATAGTCAACATTCTATCGATTTTATTTCCACAAAGGTTGCATTGAAAGCGAGACCTGGTTAACCTGTCTAACTCAATTTTATCTATTTCAGATCTGGGGAAATAACAATCATCATTTATATAATGTGCACATGATTTGCATGTTAATTGTTTTTCCATCTGAATATCCTCTAGATCGGTCATATGTGGTTGAAGAAATTGAGGATATTTTGAATGAGATTGGCAAATTACTCGTCCTTTCTCGTCGATCTCAAAAGAAGGTTCAATAACAACCATTATATCATTTAATAACTATTAGTATATTAAAGATCAGAAATTTCTCTTTAATTTTTTTATACTACAATTTTAAGGAAAGAATAACATTATTAAAAATCTTTACTAGAATATAAATTAGGGACTTTATATCTTATAAGTTTAAGAGGTTTTGGCTAAAAATGGCGTCAAGTTTTGATTTTGGGTATAATATTGGTCAAGTCCTTACAGAATATTGTAATGACTTAAATTTTGGTTTTAATATAAACTATGAAGGTGAATATATCAGTGTCTAAAGAAGAACTTATGGTATTAAATAAAGAATTGGAAAAAAAGTTAGAGGAAGGCACTAAAGAACTTAAAGATTTAGAAGAAAAATTCAAAACCATTGCAGATAACTCTCTAATGGGAATCGCAATTATCCAAGACAATAAAATAAAGTATGTTAACAAGCAATCTACAGTTCTAACAGGATATACTGTGGAGGAAACAATGCATTTGAGCCCAATAAAAATTTTTGATTTGATCCATCCGAAAGATAGAATTTGGGTTTTAGAACAGCTCGAGAAAAAACAAAGAGGTTTAAAGGATTATTTAACTAACTATCAGTTTCGAATCATTAATAAGTCGGGAGAAATTAGATGGATAGATATTTATTCTAGATCCGTAGATTACATGGGTAGACCGGCTGATTTAATCTCAGTCACAGACATCACAGAACGAAAACATGCAGAGCAAAAGTTAAAAGAATCCGAAGAGAGATTCAAATTTCTAGTTTCTTCTAATCCGGCAATAATTTATACATCGAAAGTTGTAGGAGATTATGGAGCTACTTTTATAAGTGATAATGTCCTAAAGAAATGGGGTTATTCCTCGGAAGATTTTATGAATAACTCAGAATTTTGGCTCAATAAAATCCATCCTGATGATAAAGAACATGTTTTAACAGAACTTTCAGACTTAATTGAAAAAGAATTTGTAGCAATATATGATTACCGCTTCAAATTAAAGAATGGGACTTATCACTGGATGCGTGATGAAGTTGAATTATTAAAGGATAACGAAGGAAATCCTATTGAAGCAATCGGTTCTGTAATAGATATTACTGAGCGTAAAATTGCTGAGCAAAAATTAAAAGAATCTGAAGAAAAATATCGACATTTATTTGAGAATTCACCATTTAGCATCGTACTTATGGATTATAATGGTAAAATCGTTGATATGAATACAAAAACAACAGAACTGTTTGGATACAAAAAAGAAGATATTCTCGATAAAAATTATTTAACTCTCACAAGAATTTTTCCCAATGAAACAAAACCCGGGTTAAGAATACTTCGGGATTTAATGTCTAAAGGAGAACCAGATAATCCAATTATGAAACCTCAAATTACCGAAATATATAATAAAGAAAAAGAATTGATCTGGGTTGAATCTGAACTGTCAAGCATCAATATAAGTGGAAAACAAATGGTTCAAGTTATTATTCAGGACATAACAGAAAAGAAACTCGCTGAGGAAAAATTAAAAGAATCGGAGCGAATATTAAGAGAACAAAATATCGAATTGAAAGAATTAGATCGATTGAAAACTGATTTTATTAGTATTGCTGCTCATGATTTGAAAACTCCATTAATCTCTGTTGGAGGATACATTGATTTGATACTATTAAGAGAAAAGGGATTGAAAGAGGAAGTTAAGGAGGATTTAAATCGAGTTTTGAATAATGTCAAACGCTTAGAAGGGTATATTAATCGATTGTTAGATGTAATGAAAATCGAGGCAAAAAAAATAGAGTTAGTGAAAAGAGAAGAAAACATTCACGATATAATAAGTAACTGTATTTCTGATTTAGAGTTTCAAATTGGACAAAAAAATTTAACAATTAACCTTGAAATCTCAGAAAATCTTAAGTTAAAAGTAGATCAGTTCAGAATTTCACAAGTTTTTTTGAATCTATTATCAAATGCTATCAAATTTACTCCGAAGGATGGAAAAGTTATTATCTCTAATATTGAAGATGATGAGACTTTCGTTTTTAGTATAAAGGATAACGGAAAAGGTTTAACACCTGAAGAAATGCAAAAGTTATTCGGTAAGTTCGTTACAATAGAACAAGGTATTGAAGGATACTCTACTCTAGATAAAGGAAGTGGATTAGGGTTGTACATCGCTAAAGGTTTTATAGAAGCACATGGAGGAAAAATTTGGGCTGAGTCAAAAGGAAGAGATTTGGGTACTGAATTTAGCTTTGTTCTCCCAAAACAGTAAACTTATTTTTTTAGATTACAGAACAATTAAATATCTACAATGAGAAATTATAATAAGCTGAATTTTTGTATTCAAATTAGAGAGTATTATTTAACATCAATTAGAAATACGTAAATCTATTGTTATTTATAAATCCTTGAATTATAAATTATCTAAATAATGTATGGCATAAAACAAAAAATCTAATGCCGATTTTAATAATTTCTGAAAAAAATAAAGCTGCTAAAGGAATCGCAGAAGCGTTAGGACCTGTTACCATTATAAGCAAAACTAAGTTCCTACATGTCTATCATATACCTTCTAAGAATATCTATGTTGTTCCTCTTCGAGGACATATTTTAGAATATAGAAATACCGCTCAATATAAAAGCTGGGCTAAATCAGATCCGAGAGAAATCATTACAAATCCAAAATCAATTGATAAAGTGGCTATAAGTTATGCCAGTCCATATATTAAAACTTTAATCGAATTCTCTAAATTGTGCGATGAATGTGTGATTGCTACTGATGCAGACATTGAAGGGTGTAATATAGGTCTTTTTGACGCGCTACCCTTTATTATTAAGGCTAATAGAAGTATTAAAGTTAACCAACTATGGTTAAGTTCATTAGAGAAAAAGGAGATCGTTTCAAAATATAGAAATCTAATTCCTCCTAAATGGAGTTGGGGAGAATCAGGTGAAGCAAGAGCGATTATTGACGCTTTCATCGGTTTTTCAAGCACTAGAGAAGTCACTAATACATTCAAACCGATATTGAACGAGATTAATAATAAATTTGTATCGATAGGAAGAGTACAGACTTCTCTACTCTATTTAATATATTTAAGAGACCTTGAGATCGAACAATTTATTCCTGAACCATACTGGACAATTACAGCCAATTTAGAGCATAAAAATTATAATATTAAAGCTGTGCATACTAAGAATCCTTTCGTTAAAGAGAAAGAATCTGAAGCAAAAGCTATTTTCCAAAAAATTAAAGACGAGAAAATCGCTATAATTTTAAACAATACAAAAGAATCCGTAGTAATTAATCCGCCAACACCTTTAAACACTTCTAAAGCTCTGGTATTGTTAACAAAGACTTTAAGAATTAGCGCAAGAGCGGCTATGAATACTATGAATTCACTCTACTTAAATCAGATTATCTCTTACCCAAGAACTGATAGCGATAAATACAACTCCACTTTTGATCATATTCAATATCTTAAAAATTTCAAACCACACATTAACTATGGATCTTACACAGTAAATCTATTTAAGGAAAATAGAATGAATCCAACAACCGGAAAAGTTGATGCTGGAGATCATCCACCCATTACTCCATTGGTAAGCCTAGAGCAAAAAAGCTCTAAATTTGAGAACGATCTCGAGAAAAAAGTATACGATATTTTAGCTCGCCATTATTTAGCCCTTTTTGGTAAACAAGCAAAAGAATTGAGGACCAAATTAAAGTTATCCATCAAAGATGAAGTATTTGCATCTCAAATCGTGGCGTTAACTCAAAGTGGATTTTACGAAATCGCTCCATTTTTGAAAAAAGTTTATCAACCATTATTCGAGATTCAAGTTAAGGAACTTCCGGTTAATAAAATCTTTTTGAACGAAAAAGAAACTCAACCACTTCCCCATTACACAGATACAACTTTATTAAAACTAATGGAGAAAGAACACCTAGGAACAAAATCCACTCGTCCCACTATAATTAAGATTCTAGTAGATCGTAAATTAATCTATAGAATTGCTAAAAATCGCTTTAAAATAACTGAATGGGGTAAATTTCTTATTAGTGAATTAATTAAAGTGTGGTTACCATTTTTAAAGCCTGATTTTACCAGATTTGTTGAAAAGTTACTTGAAGACGTCAAAGAAAATAGGAAAACAATGGATAGTGTGGTTACTACAGTAAAAAAGCTCTTCCTCGATTTATTTGATAAATTCCGTAATAATAAAAAAGCGATAACTTTCCAATTTGATAGCGTGAAAGATAATTTAAAAACGGCAATGCAACAAAATTCTACACAGAAAAGTTTTCCTCAAACTACTTCTAAATGCCCAACTTGCAATACTAATCCCATGAGCTTAGTCACTACTTCACAAAAAAAAAGATTCCTTGCGTGTTCTGATAGAAGTTGTAAGACTTACCTCCCAGTTCCAAAAACTGGTAGGATTACCATATTAAAATCTACGACTTGTTTAAAATGCGGTTTTAATGTGTTTAAGATCCTAAAAAGGAACAAAAATAAAACTACTGTATATTATATTTGTCCAAAATGTTGGAGTAATAGGTATAAAGAAGAAACTAATGGTTTTTGTTCTAGTTGCTCAGGTTATCAAATTTCTAAAGATCAGTGCGTAAAAAGAAATTAAAAAAAGTTTATTTAATTTGAAGTTAGTCCATTTTAAAACTATATTTGTTATATGCAGCTCGAGTAAGACCTACGTAGTTATCTGATATTCTGTAAGACAGCTTTCCGTTTATCACTTTCCTTTCAACATAATCGTTTTTTAAGTGATGATTTAAAGAAAGAATCATAGTCCCTAAGGTTACAGCACCCATATATTTCATTTTTTGTTTAGCTACTCTAATTAAGTCTAACTCTGTGTGCCAATTTCCGTCAAGTAAGGAAATTAAAATTTCGTTTTTCACGGGAGTTTTTATGTTCTTTAATTTGTTAAATAATTGAGAGTAATCTGGCTTATAGTACCTTTTAAGAATTTTAGTTTGTTCGAAACTCGTATTTTGAGGACCTTCCATTTTTTAACACTCTACTTGAGATAAAGTTCTACTAAGATATAATACCAGAATAATATTTTTAAAAAACTGTAATACGCTTGTAATATTACTCTGATACTTTGAAAAACAGATGCTTGAATCTAAAGCGATGATTCATAGAAGATCGTCAGGGATACCTTCATTGTAATATTTCGCTCTGGTTATCCAATTCTGCTCGAATTCAGGGATCATTGCCAAAATCGATCCTCCAACCCAAACAGAGAAAATGCGCTCCCTGGGAGCTATTATTTTAATGACTTGATTTTTTTTATTTCGGCGAGCTAATTCAATTTCTAATTCTTGATAAATTCGGGATTTGATATTGGGAAACATAGAAGAACCTCCCGATAAAAAAATGTTGTTTAATAAGTCTGGACGAACATCTAAGTCGCACATCTCAATAACATCCATTATTGCTTCTGGGAGAGAAATCTCCTCTAATTCCAATGATGGATTGAACAATAATTCTGGTACTTCGAACCTTTCTCTAGCTAAAAAAATTGTTGAGCCGTCCGGTAAAGAATATTCCTTTTCGTATTGCTCAACTCTCTTCAAATCCTCTTTATAATCAAGAGATACAAAACACGCTTTTTCTTTTAAGGCTCTTACAAGTTCCCTCCTAATTGAAGAATCTGACGAATATCCTTTTTCACCTAATATTTTTTCCATGAACCTCGTTAAAGTTCTTCCACCAATATCAACATGTTTAATTGCGTGATCTAGTTTGTATCCTTGATAGATAGGAGTTATTCTTGTAAGACTATCTCCGATCTCTACAACTAAACCTGTTTGAAAACCTCCTGCGTACAAAGTAAGCATGGAATCTAAGACAGGATAAAACGCATTACATTGATATTTTTCTAAGAATAATTCAAATAATTTCTTTAAATCGCTGTAAGGAAATAAAGGATGAACCGCAAACAATATGTTAACTAAGCTCGGATCTACTCTTAAATTGTAAAAAATGTAATCAATTATTTTTTCAAAAGAAAGCCAGTCCTTGATTATTCCTTTATTTATTGGGTAAAAAACCTTATATAACCCTATTGATTGAATTTCATCTCCTACATAAAAATCGTCTTTTCTAATACCTGAATACTCGTAATCAATTTGTCTATATTTTGGGGTTCCTACAATCGTGAAGAAAACTTGAGACGGCATATCTTCTCCCGCAAATCCTGCTTTTGCTGAAAACTGCCCAATATCTAAAACAACAGTAAGATTACCCATAATTTCCTTATTTTTTTATGTTTGGTATTAGTTATTTCGAATCTATAATAATAAAATTTTCAACGGAGTATATGTAGTCTCGGGGATAAAAGCTTCCCCATAAGTTGAATTAATTTCGTTACCTCTTAAAGTTGCTGTGTCCTCAGCCCATTCTAGCACTCTTTCTAAAACCTCCTTCTGAGAAAGATAAACAATATTGAAGATTTCTTTTTTCTCGCGCCAGTATTTTTCAATATCTACTATTATAAAAACAGAACCTTCTACATATTGGAACTTGCAAGAAGGGGATTCGTAGTAATAAACTCCTAATGGAGTCCAATTTCTTTTATATCCTCCATATGCTTTACCCGTGGAACAATGGTAGATTGCTTCTTTTGTAATTAAAGATAAATTCCTATGAACACGGTGGAAATCTGAATAATGAGGAATTAGAATAACATGAGGTCTAATCTCTCTTATTAAATTGGTTATTTCTGAAATATGTTCGCTATTGACTTCTAAATCAACATACTCTAATTCGATGATTTTACATTTCAAAGATTTCTGAATTAATTCAAGTTCTTGCTTTCTTTGCTTTTCAATCTCGGTTTTCTGTTCGCTTTTTGCGTATCCACCTAATCCGCTTGTTGCTACAACTACGAATACTTCAGATCCCAAAGCTTGATATTTAAGTATCGTTCCACCACATGATATAATTTCATCATCTGGGTGACCAGCAAAGACTAACATACGTTTAGGAACTACAACAGGAATTCCGTTATCGCTAATAATAGAATTGTTATTCTCCATCTATATTAAATATCTGATATTTATAATAAAAAGTTGTTGAATGAGAAAGTAAAAATTAAGAAATTCCTAATATAAAAGACTAACAAAAAGTAGTAAAGTCTGTTTCTTAATCTCCTCTCATTATTTTCTTTAAGCGGTTTAATTCTTCTAACATCTCGTCGCGTAAAGAACCTAATCCACCGCCGGCTTGAGGTGCCGTTGCTGGAGCCGATACCGCTGGAGGTGCTGTAGGTGCGCCAGGTGGTCTTGCAGGAACGCCTGTTGCAGGAGCCGCAGGTCTTTTGGCAAATGATGGAGTTTGAACTATTCCCTTATTTGGTGCTTGGGGGGGACCACTTCCAGCAGTGGGAGGTAATTTTGGTGCTGGTGGTAAATTAGAGCGTTTAGGGGCTACGCCAGTTATTGGGGCTTTAGGAGGCACCCCACTTGCAGGTCTTTTTGGAGGACCAACACTAGGTGATTTAGGAGGGCTCCCAACCGTAGGTGAAGTACTCGCGGTAGCAGTTGGTGGCGCTTGTTGTACTGCTCCGGGACTACCGCTCAGTAAATTAAATAACGTACTGGCAGCAGCAGTTTTTGCTTGTCCCGTTGAGGTACCAACGACTTTTTTAGAGGATGTGCTTACAGTTTTTAATTCTGGTTCAATAGAGACATCTTTCAAATCCTTCAATGCCTTACCCAATGATTTTATAAAATCATTAATCCCTTTAACAGTTTCTTCTAAATCGTCAGATAGGGATGTTAACCCTTTTTTCATAAAATTTACGACTCTCTCTATCTTCTTATATTCTTTCGAAACCAACGATCCATCAATTCCTCTAATTTTTTTTTATTTTTTTATTATGGAATAATATATAGCTATAGTAGTAATTGTATTATATTAATTTATATTTTTATTTTTATTTTTTTATAATACTTGTATCGCATCTTAGATTTTAACTTAACTAAATAAGTTCCGTCTAATCAAAAATTTCTTGGAAAAAAAAACAATTAAAAGGTTCAAATCTAATATATTATATATCATATTTCATTTGTATCTATAATAATTAGTTTTCAATATTAATAGGTGTTTTAATATTCCAAAGAGAGAACTCTTCATTAAGCGTGTGTATGAAATTGTAAACGAATTGAAAATTCCTTTAATCGATGAAAGGGTGTATGAAAAAGCCAACTTTAGTACTGGCGCAGCTATAGCTAGAGTAGTATTTAAGTTCGAAGAGGACGAATCTGTTATAAGGGGTTTTTTAGGTTTAGCTGAATACTTTCATACTGTCGTAATTAAAGTTAAAGACCAATTCTATATCCCTCATGCTACGATACTATTTCAATTACTTAGTTCGTAAGTTTCTATTTTTTTTACTTTTCTTTTTTATCTGCTAATAATCATAAGGTAGCATATTTATTATTTTCATTTGGGATAAATAGTTAGTTTTATTACAAGAATAATTAACTCCAGCATGTAATGAATCAGATCAAGATAGTGCGGTATTAAGATCGAAAATTACCTAGCTATCTCCAGGATAATACATCTTTATTCCTAGATATTCTCAACATTTTTAAATAGGCATCTTCTAAATCTTTTGCATCAACAGATTTGATTAAATCTCGTGGTTTTCCCTCTATTAGTAAGGTCCCATTATTAATAATTCCAATTTTATCGCATAATTCTTCAGCAGTATCGAGTAAGTGAGTACAGAGAAAAATAGTTTTATTTACTTTTTTCACTAAATCCAACACAAGGTCTTTAACTGTTCTGCTTGTTTCGGGATCTAGGTTTGATGTAGGTTCATCTAAGAAGATAATCTCCGGATCATGTATTAATGCCGCACACAATCCTAATTTTTGTTTCATTCCTCTTGAAAATGTTTTAATTAAATCATTTTCTTTATTAGTTAGATCAAATAAAACTAATAATTCACTTATTCGCTTAGCATTCATTCTTGGAGTAATGTAATACAATTCACCTACAAACTCTAAAAACTCTCTTGCGGTGAGTTTTTCATACAAACTTGGTGATTCAGATAAATATCCACAATTTAATTTAACTTCCTTCTTTTGAGTGATAATATCATAATTCATTACTTTCGCATTACCACTACTAGGTTCAATCATCGAATTAAGCATTTTGACAGTTGTGGTCTTTCCCGCTCCGTTTGGTCCGAGAAGCCCATATATTATACCATAAGGCACATTTAGATTCAGATTTTTTACAGCAAGTGTCTTACCATAATTTTTAGAAAGATCTTGAGTGATTATTGCAAGGTTATAATCCATCTTTTATATCCCGCTTTTTTCAAATATTGATTTTAAACTAGTTTTAAAAGTTATATAAAAAGTTATTATTGTAATATATGTGTAATTATTAGGAATAATTAATAATTTAGGAATTATTGATTCTTAGAATTTGTAAAGAATTTATTTGATAATTTTTAAAAAATTTAATTTAAAAGCTTACTGAACCATTATAACATATGTTTAAATAGATAATGTGTATATTATATACTAAAGTAATTTTACTAAAAAATAATTTAATTTGTTAAGGGCAATCAAAATGCGAAAAGTAAAAATTGCTAGTATATTATTAATAGGCAGCCTTATTTTAATTTCAGTTGGAAATTTCACTGTTGCGCAAGCTCCTAGTTATGTTGGTATTTCTGAAGGCGAAGAATATGTATGGGACTTAGGACTAAATAAAGATGGAGTATATTCTTTAAAAAATGATTTTGAAACCTTTGTTGATGAATTATTTACTGAAATCTTGGCTTTAGATCTTGGTCCTTATACTGATTTGAATGCTTCTGACGCTATTTCACTTTTGGCCGCAGATTCGATAGATTTTATTAATACAAATTTCCTTCCAGGGTTAATTCCCTCTGATTGGAAAACAGTTAATTTTTCAACATTTCTAGAATCGTTATTCGATAGTACTGTAGAAACATTTAACACTACTGTACTATCTGGTTTCATTCCTTCTGATTGGAGATCTGATAATATTGATACATTTTTCGGGTATGTAATAGATGGATTGAATGCGACTTACCCTGGATTCGAAGAGTTTACCATAAGCGACATTTTCGAATTGTTAATTAATAGTTTAGATATTTACGGATGGCTACCTTCAGGATGGGAAACTATGACAGTGGATGATCTGCTGGAATATTCTCTTAGTTTTATAGCTGATTTTGTCAATACCACCATTATTCCCGGAATGATCCCATCAGGTTGGTTTCACATGAATCTAACTACACTTTACCAACAAGTGTTACCAATAATTCCACAATGGTTTATTGATCAAATGGATGAAATGTATGCTTATACAGGATTAACTGAGGTCAGTTTCTTTACAGCCATTGATCAGTATATGTATCTCTTCAATATGTCTATTGGAACTATTCCTGGAGATTGGGAAGATCACACCTTATCAGATCTAATGATAGATATCTTATACCTTGAACCAATTAAAGATGAAAATATTACCTATATTGCAGAGTTCGTTATTGAGAGTTTCAACAGCACAGTTCCCTTTGATTTATATGCTCTAAATATGTCTGAAATAATTAATATGACCGTTTATGGTATGACTTCAGGGATGTCTCCTCAACAACAAGCGATGCCCACATTAGATTTAATAAGAGAATCAATGGGAATGATGGTAATTGCTATAAATTCTTCATATCCCGAAGGATTTTTTCCACCTGGTTGGACGACTTTATCAATTGATAGTTTAAGATCATATTATGTAAATCAGGGTCAAATATATTTTGATCAGCTGATGGTTGAGTTTGAAACCCTTTTATATCAATTTGAATTAATGGGTGGATTCGACAAATTTAGACTGAAAGCAATAATAGATCATATAGGAGATGAAGTAGAGCTAATTCCTGGAGGTCCTAAAGGGGTACCCATAAATCTTACAATCCAGATTAGAATTCCGTTGAGTGATTGGGTAAATTTAACAGATTTAGTAGGAGGAGATATATTTCAATATTACCAATTGTATATTTTAGATCCAACAACATTTCCAGCAGATCAAAGTGCTTTAATCGAACAATTCTTGTCAACAGCAGGATTATTCGTTGGAAAGGGTTATGATTGGAGTGGTATTGTCAAAGCTTATGAATTTCCTGGACCTGTCGCTGGTAAAACTATTAATTTTGATATGGATTGGGATAGTAATGGTGTACTAGATCATATCCGGTTAACATATGGTGGACAAGAAGTTGCATCTATTGTATTATTAACAACACTAACTGAAACTGACATAATTCCCGGTTATCCTCTTCTAATATTTACTGGTATTACACTATTTTCAATGGGCGTATTAATAATTTCAATAAAGAAAAAGAAACTAAAATTTTAATTTTTTTTTTTAATATATTTTACCTAAAATATAATGGTTTGAAGTATGGAATATTTAAGCGCAATATTTTTTTTTTTAGTTTTATTAGGTTTTTTGTGGAAAATGAAAGCTGATTATTTGTTTGTATTATTTAGCGTTGCTGTTTATCTATTTCTAATATTTTATATATTTAAATATAATCCCTCAGATTTATTATTATCTGTGCTCAACCTTTTTTTAGTAAATCCGTATGGACTTCTTATATTAGTAGCTCCCCTCGTAATTAATTACATATATAAACAAATAAAAAGAAGATCTTCAAATTCAAATACATCATAAACATTTTTAAATCTTTTTGCAGTAGAAGCCTACCTATTATGTAGCTTCTGCGACCATTAGGGAAAAATTCGCGATAAAAGAATCTTAAATTTAGGGATAAATCTCTGTAAAAAAATAATTAAAAATGGATAAATCAGATTTATTTTATTTCATTGATTTGTTTTCCAAATTGAATAGCTTTTTTTGTGCCAATCCAGAATAATTTCCTAAATTTAGATTGATTTATTACTTCACCACCAGCTTCTTCAATTTTTTCTTTCATATAAACAAGACACTTTCCACCTGAAAATCGAGCTGTATTGAAAATAACCACATTTTTTCCATTCAAATTACCCATCCGCCGTAATATTTCACCAAACACCTTCGGTGGGAAATTTCCATAAGTAGGCATACCAATTATGATCAAATCAAAACCTGAAGCATTGAAACCGCTAAATTGTGTTTCTATAGCTGAATAATCATTATTCTCGAATTTATCTAACTCTTTTATCTTTTCAATAAATTTGCCAGTTAATTCTATTGATAAGTAGCTCACTTCATGATTAGTTAAAGTACTAGCAATAGCCTCTGCGGTTTTTTTTGTTCTTCCTGACATTGTAAAATAAATTATTACTGTTTTCATAATTTTAAATTAATTTCAGCTCCTAAAAAAAAGTTATTGAATCAAATTGAAATGGTGAATTAGATAAAATAATGAGATCAACGATATAATCAATTTTATTATTGATTCGAATGGCATAATATCTAATGTAGTTAATCTTTATCTCTCAAAAATTAAAAATTTAAAGAAATTAAAACCTTATTCAAATTTACTAATCTTTCTAATTCCTAGAAAAAATAGCACTATTGCTATTCCTGAGGTTATTCCAAAATGAATTATAAAGATATATAATAACGCTAAGAGTGGTTCCGTACCATCAGAAATATATGGAATTAAAAGACTAAAAGTTAGTAATAAAGAGAAAATCTGCAAGATCATTAAAATGTAGACATTCCACATAATCATCGATTTTCGATCTTTAAATATTGGCTTTAAACATTGAATTCCTATCATTTCTAAAACGATAGTTAAGCTCACTATAAAGTAAGTAACAATAAATATCAAAAATAATAATGGATCTAATTGGAAAATTAAAGTAAATAGAGTTACAGAAATTAATTCTATAAAAACGATTAAATAAACTAAAAAGTATAAAATCGAATAAATTAAAGATTTTGTTCCTCTTAGAGATTTTTTATAGATATTTACTAAGTTTTTCGATTCAATAAAAATATAAAGTCCAGACATAGATCCAAATAGAATGCTACCTATCCAGGAAACAATCATAACTTCTAAAAGTTTATATATTTGTATTTCACTAATAGGTCCCCATTCAAATTCGCCAAGAGATAAAGCTAAAACTATACCGAAAATAATATTTAATACAATTGCATAGAAGAATTTTAATATATACTCTTCATTCCTAAAAAATTCTTTAAAATGAGTTTGTACCAAAACTTTCCATTTTTTTAAAGTAATTTTTCTCAAGAAAATATAACTCTTCTTATCTTTTCCGGTTTTTAATTCAGAAAAATCATCTGAACTTTTTATAATATAAAAGACATTAGATTTCTTATAAGAAACAAAAAAAATTAAAATAGGAATGAAAATTGCGAGAAATAAGATTATCCAGATGTTAAAGAAGTTTAAAGATAGCATCGATGGATCAATGAGATATATAATGATAGACGAGTACCAATATGAAGGAAAAATATTTAACCAATTCTTTAATACTGGCGAGGTTAAAAATAAGGTACTCAAAAATCGTATGAAGAAGTAGACAATTATCAATATTAGAGTAATTACCAGTATTCTAATTTTACGAGTGTTTTGCGCTTTTTGGTTTTTATTAATTTTATATTCAATAAGGTTTGAAATAACTTTCCCGATTAATAGACTAAAAACTAGAACCCCAAATATGCATAAATAAATCACGACATGATGAAAAATATTCAAGTCAGCAATTTGATTCAACAAGCTGGTAAATACCGGACCAATAAACAATACAAATAATAAATAAAATGGCATCTTCCAAATGAATGTTCCAAAGAAGATTTCTTTTGGTTTAATGGGAGAAGCAAGAATAAATTCCTTTGTATCACCTCCCTTTTTATTATATAAATTATATAATGGGAGCATTATATTTAACAGAAAAATAAGGAAAAAAAAATATTCAAAGTACAAGACTAACTGATTTAAATACATATATCCATAATAACTTACAAATTCTGGAATCAACATATCAAGAAAGTTTGGACCAAAATAAAAACCCCAAAAAATTAAAATAGAAAATAGATATAATAAAAATAGTCTCCTATTTTTCCTAAATCTATAAGTTGCTAACCGAATTTCATTTTTAGCTATTGTTTTCCACATACTCAAATCAACTTTGTCTTTAACAGTGTTGATGCCTATCCTAATGCCTATTTTTTTTATATATTCTTTTAATATTATCTTTGAAGTTTATTTTTCTTTTTTAAAATCTTTTTTGGATAAAGTATGATTATTATTATTGGTATAGTAATAATTCCTATAACAAATACTGTTAAAATTATATGGATTAATTCATAATTTATGCTCTTTGGAACATTAAATATTATTTCTCTTATAACTTGACCAGAATTCCCTTCAATTTTTGCTTTCACTATATAATTATTTTCATAACTTAAATCTTTACAAAAATCTCCTTCCCATAATAGTCCGTTTTCATGATTTCTTTGTAAAGAAGTCCAATCTTTGAATTGTATGCCGCTTTCGAAATAAACAGACCATTCAATAGAAACTATCCCTTTTGGATCCCATGCAAGAACATGAATTTTTTCTAAATCTATATTAAATTGAGAGTCATAGAAGTTGTGACTTGGGGGATTTATAATAAGTCCTTGTGGCCATTTTCCTATATTTTCAATTGAAGTTGAAAGTTGATTATTATCAATTACTACAATTCTATATGTACCATTATTATCATCAAAATTATCAGTTATTATCGTATTTAATCCATCTATTTTCTGAATGTAATTAGAGTGAATGTGACCACAAAAATAATAATTTACATTATATTCTTTGTTTAAATCATAAAATGATTTACCTGTTGAACTCAAATTAGAAATAATTCTATAATATGGAAGAAAGAAAGGAGGATGATGTCCGAAAACAAATATATTATCATAATCTTTATATCTTTTTAATTCATTCTCATACCAATCTAATTCTTCTGTATTTAAAAAACCACTAAATCCAAACTCAAATATATTATCATATGAATCTTTAGCGGTATTAATTCCAATAAATGCATAATTTCCAAAAGAAAAAGAATGATTAAATGAAATTTGAGTAGCTTTATATTCACTTCCTGTAATTGAGTAATTGATAAAGTAGCTGTAATTAGGATCCTCAGAACCATCATGATTTCCAACTAAATCTACATAAATTGACGAATTAATATTATTTTCTGATAAAGTTTTATTATAGTTTTGCCATTCTTCAGGGTTTTGATATATACCATTATTAGCATCGACTATATCTCCAGTATGGATTATAAATAACGGTTTAATTATTTTCTTTGTCTCGTTAAGAAATTTTGAAAATGTATCTATTCTATTTTGGTCTAGCCAAATAAATTGGGTATCAGTAATTTGGATGAACCAAAAAATTTTATTTCCTTCTGAATTAATAAATCCATTTTTTGATGTTACAGGATGATATAATTCATGAATATAATCTTCTTTGCTGTTAAAATTACTAACAAGGGAATCTCTTAAGCATAATTGAAAAATTGATAAATATGTAAGGCAAAATAAGAAAAGAATTATAATATTTTTATTTTTTGTTTCTTTGAATCTAGACTCATAAGAAATAAATTTCATGATTATAGTTCAATATGATGTGAAAGAATTTAATTTTGATATTTACAATTTCTATCTTTCCATTTACTAAAAAATAAAAATAGGAACTCGATTTTATAGTTAGCGGTTTTTTTCATTGAAAGATGGTATGGAGGATTAGAAAAATGGAATTTCAAGAACTTAAAGATAAATATCTTAAAGAAACTGTTCCAGAGAATAAAGTAGATATGATAAATTCATTTGGTAATTTGATTGATAAAATTAATTTGAGTTTTTTTGCTCTACAATATAAGAATGAATCAGACGGAAAAGTAAGAGCAAAAATTATTGAAGTTATTGCGAACAACGTACCGGAAGTATCAAATCCAATATTAATTGAAGCTCTAAAAGATAATTTTATAACAGCTAGAAAAACTGCTGTAATTGCGCTTGGTAAGACTAAGTTCCTCTCTGCTTTAAATCCTTTATTAGAAATGCTAAGTAATCCTTCTTTAGAAATAAAAGATGAAGTAATTAAATCAATCGTGAGTATAGGAAAGTTAGGAGATGTAACTGGGATTATTAATTATTTTGATAATGGAAATATTCATGTAAAACGAGCAATTCCAATCATCTTAGGTAGAATTCAAAGTGATGAATCAATTAATTATTTAAAAGATATGCTTCACAAAAATGATCCTGAAGTCAGACGAAATGCTATTCAAGCATTAGAGAAATTGATTCAAGTAAAGGATGCAAGACTAATTATCAATTTATTGGATGATAAAGATGAGGATGTTAAAAAAGCGAGCATAAAAGCCTTAAGTGTAATTAAAAGTAAGCGGGCAATTGATCCACTTCTAAGATTATTAAAAAACAAGGATGAAGATATCCGTAGGTTATCAATCCAATCACTAGAACAAATCTTTATAGCACTTGATTCTTATGAAAAAATCTATGAAGTTGCAAACAGCAAAAATATGATAGAAAGGAAGGAAGCAATCAAGCTCTTAGGTTTACTTAAAGATAAGAATTCTATAGACTATATGATTAATTCTTTCAAGAGTAGTGATAATAAAACCAGAAAATTGGCCTATAATTCACTTATTCAGATATCTAAGGATGAAGTTCCAGTTCAAGTTCTTGAAGGTCTTAAGGATAAAGAATGGAAAATAAGGAGCCTTTGTGCAAAACTAATTGGAAAGTTAGGTAATGAACAGCAGATTTCCATATTATTAACTCTTTTAAATGATCCTGATAATAGAGTGCGTGATATCGCTATTGAAGCTTTATCCAAAATAAGCAATCAAACATACACTAATGAGGTGAAAACTCTTTTGAATTCTACGAATTGGAAAACTAAACGGGCAGCAGTTAAGCTCTTAATTAAATTAGGGGATGAAGATAGCTTAGAGGCTCTATTTCCTTTAATAAATGATGATGATCTTTTCATTAAAAGTTGGATTGCTTTAGCATTAGGAAAATTTGAAAATATTAGTGATATCTCACCATTTATAGAGATGCTTAAAGACAGAGATCCTAAAATTAGAATTGCTTCTGCAAAAGCATTAGGTCAAATAGGAAACAAAGAAGCGTTAGAACCTTTAGCAAAATCATTATGGGATGACGATTGGAATGTTAGAAAAGAAGTTGAGACTGCCCTTAATCGTATCGATTCCAACTGGTTAAAATCTATATGATGTTGAAATAGATTTTTTCTTTTTAGGTGCATCTAATTTTATTTAAAAAAAATCACCTATTTTCTTTCTCCAAACCAAAATAATTGAAGAATTTATTTGATTTTAAATGCTTATATTAAATTTTTTATATCATTTAGCAATTTTTAAATAATTTCGAGCCTTAATAAATATTAAAGAAAATGAACGAAAACTTAATTATAAGTTCATCTGATGATGATGATGACATATGGAAGCTCGAGATACTAAAGGTAAAATCATTAAAGAAACCTTTCCATCTGAAATGGTTTCCATTGTGGGCGATATCCTTGCTGGGATCGTGCTATCTCTTTTAATTGTTTCATTTAAGAGCTTTCTTTTATTAATTCTAATTATCCCTGCTTTATTATCTCTTAGGGGTAATTTAAGTGGTCCTTTTATTGCTCGAACTTCACGAGACTTTATTATCGGCGAATTTAATAAGAAATCATGGTTTGAAAATGTAGTAGCTACATTAGCCCTATCGTTATTAACAGCATTAGCAATCGGAGTTTTCAGTATCCTTATTAATTTTTTATTAATTAAACTCTACATTTTTCATATTGGTTTGTTAATCGTAATTCCGGTTATTTCGATAGTGTTTACATTATTGATTTCAATTCCTTGTTCCACGATCTTAAACTTTTTAGCATTTAAGCGTGGTTTAGATCCAAATAACGTAGTAAATCCAGTAATGACAGCGATTGACGACTTTTTTACTGTTATTAGTTTCTATCTAACAATTATTATGTTGGGGGTGCCATAATAGTGGACTACTTTAAAAAAATATTCAAAGAATCAATTATTGTTGTCCTAATAAGTTCTGTTATGGGACTCTTTTCAGGGACTCTTTTATCTAACAATGAGCGAGTATTGTCAAGTTTTCCTATTATCTTATTAGTTTTACCGTCTTTAAATTCCTTAATAGGTGATATATCAACCGTTTTAGTTTCTCGTCTTACATCTCACCTATATATAGGAACTTTATCTCCTAGAATTCAGCCCTCGGATCGATTAAAACAAGACTTTTATGGATTGTTGATAACAATTTTATTAAGCCTTGTTGCATTAATTAGCTTAGGATACATACTGGGAAGTGTAACTGGAATAGAAATCGTTAATCCCTTGTTAATCATATCAATAATAAGTAGTACTATTTTGATTCTATTTGGGCTTATGTTCGTGTTTTTATTTATGGGTTCTATATTTATATTTAGAAAAGGAAAAGATCCTAATAATTTTCTAATTCCTATGGTGACATCTTTAGCAGATTTTTTAACACCGCTTCTAATAATAATCTTTATCCAAATATTTGTATAATTATCTAAACGAGAGTGAGAAAATAATTAAAAAACTTGAAAAAAGAAAGAAGTTCCAGTATCAGCCTATATCACTAAAAGACATTTTAAAAGAGATGAAACAGAAGATCGACTTGATGATTGATCTAGCTTACAGCGCTATTAAATTTAGTAGCAAAGAAATTGCGGATGAAACTTCTAAAATTGAAAAAAGAATCCACGAGTTAACATTTCTATTGAATTTACAAATTATTCAAACTCAAACTGGAGGTTTTAAAGAAGCTAAAGCTTTGGAACCTATTGTTGTTATGGGTTATTCTATTGACAAAATCTCAGATGCTCTAGCGGATATCGCTCGGGTTGTATATATTAATAGCGATATTTCTGATTTCACACAATTATTTTGGGATGATGTTCCCGAACCTATTGTAAAAATCACCATCAATGATGCTTGTGAATTTATAGGCATGAAACGTAAAGAGGTACATTTTAGATCAAAATACGGAGTGGATTTAATAGCGATCAAAAGAAAAGATAATTGGTTATTCGAAAAGGACAACGAAATTCAAGTTGGGGATATATTAATAATAAAAGGAGAAATTGAGCCAATCAAAGAATTGAAAAAATTAACATTTGACACTGAAGATTTTTCTTTCCATATTGATGATATGCAGAAAGAATCTGAATTTGATCTGACTAATCCTGATGTATTCGATAAAATTCAAGAACTCAAAAAAGATTACATAACAATAACAGATCTTTCAGAAACGATGATAGAATTAGCGTTAGCAGCGTTATTTTTTAATAGCTATGAAGTAGCTGAGGATGTATTAGAGATGGAGTCTATAATGGATGGTCTTAATATAATTTTTGAAAAGGATCTTTTGAATATAACACAATTACTTGATAATCCAAAGAATTTAACAGGTATTATGCGTATAGTATTTTCTTGTGAGTTAATATCAGATGCAGCAGCTCATTTAGCTGAAAATATTTTAAAAGGCTTTGAACCTCATATCATTCTTCAAAAAGCTATTGAAGAAACTCCCGAAATAGTTGTTAGAGAAACAATCTCAACAGAGTCATATTTCAAAGAAAAAACATACAAGCAGTTACAAAATCAACAATATAAAAGAGGATTTCATATTATTGCTTTAAAAAGAGAAAATAAATGGATTTATAGTTTTAAATCAGATTTTATTTTTGAAGTAGGGGACCTATTAATAGGATTAGGTCCTAAAGAAACCGTAGATCAATGGAGAAGTTGTGTCCATCCTGAATTCTCAAAGGAGGAACGATAATAATGAAAGATTCCAATTCAAACCTAGTACGGGGAAGATTCTTAAATACACTTTTAGAAATTGCAGAACAGGTAAAAACAAATACCGAATCAATTGACATGGAAAATGTTTTAAAGTTAATTGATTTGATTAATGAAATTGATTCTAATGATGGAAGGATTTTTATATATGGTGCTGGTAGATCAGGATTTATTGGGCGATGTTTTGCCCAAAGATTAATGCACTTAGGTATTAAATCTTGTTTTGTTTCTGACGCAGTAACTTATCGCTATAGTAAAGATGACCTTTTAATATTAATAAGTGGAAGCGGCGAAACTACTTCGCCTAAAGCAATTACCAAAGAAGCAAAAAAAATCGGAGGTAAAATTGCCCTATTTACAGGAAATCCTAAAAGTACAATAGGCACGACATCCGATTTGATCATTAAAGTTGAGGGCAAAAGTAAAGAAAAAGCTATTTCACAAGATACTTTAGCTCCGTTTACGTCGTTATTCGACATTTCTACGCTGTCCATTTTGGATTCAATTGGGGCTTCGTTAATGGTTTTATTAGGAATATCTGAAGTAGATATTGATAAACGACATGCATCAATTGAGTAAGGTAAAATATATTTTAAGATGATTTGAATGCATGATTTTATAGTGGTTAAATATATTTCAAAAGAAAAAGGAAGAGGAGCATTTGCGAAAAAAAATATTAAGAAGGGAACCGTAATAGATGTAGCAAATGTAGTTTTGTTACCCAATAAAGATTATAAAAAGATTAGAAAAACGCAATTATACGACTATTGCTATATTTGGGAAGATCCAAAGCATTACCCTGCATTTAAAAATGCAATCACTCTTAGCGTTAGTCAATTCATCAACCATTCGTACACTCCTAACTTAAAGTACTTATACGATTATGAGAACAAAGCAATTGAATATTCAGCTATTCAAGATATAATAAAAGGTGAGGAATTAACAGTTAATTATAACGGACTTGTAAAAGATCTTAGTCCTTTATGGTTTAAGATTCACGAGTAAACATTTACTTCTTTTTTATTTGTAGCGAAGAAAAACTCTTATTATTATTCAAATATTTTAGTCTTACCATTCTCATTTCAATTAGAATGTATAATTAGTTATAGCACAGAGATGTTAATGTGTTGAACAAACCTTTATATAATAATTAGCAATAATTAATTTAATAAAGACAAATTTTCGTAAATTATAATCGATATGAAATCAAAGAAAAAAGTATTATATTTAATTACATTACTCACAATCTCTTTACTCTCCAGTATAGTAAGCACAGATATTAAAATAAATCTCGATTTGATTGAGAAAACTCAGATTCCAATAAAACAATCCGGATTTTGGGACCTAACTGGAAACCCTATTTATATTGACGACTTAGCTACAGGGGTCGGGGCTCACAATTGGACCTGGGCAGAAGCTCAACCATGGTGTTCTGGTTCGGGGAATTGGACAGATCCTTATGTTATCGAGAATGTTACCATTAACGCACAATATTCAGGCAATTGCATAGAGATTAAAAACTCTGATACCTACTTTATTGTTCGAAATTGTTCATTATATAATTCCGGTTCTTCTTGGGAAAATACCGGTATTAAATTAGATAATGTCGATAGCGGCAAAATAATAAATAACGATTGTTCAAATAATTTTCATGGCATATATTTAAGTAGTTGTAATAACAACACACTTTTGGGAAATACCGCTAGTAATAACAATTTTTATGGAATATATTTAGATTTTGAATGTGTTAATAACACGCTTTCGGGAAATATCGCAAATTATAATTATTATGGCATATATTTAAGTTGGTATTGTGATAACAACACGCTTTTGGGAAATACCGCCAGTAATAATTATAATTATGGCATATCTATAGAATCGTATTGTGATAACAACACGCTTTCGGGAAATACCGCAAATAACAATGATTATGGAATATCTTTATACGGAGGTAGTAATAATAGACTTTCTGCGAATTCAATGAATTATTGCGGAATTTCTCTTTATGGTTCATTAGTAGAAATGGTATCGCACAGTATTGACAAAACAAACCTTGTTAACAACAAACCGGTCTATTATTATGCAAATGAAATGGGTTTAAAATCGAGTAATTTTACGAATGCGGGGCAGATTATTTTAATTAATTGTACCAACTCGATAATTTCAGGGTTAAATTTTTCAGATGGTACTACAGGAATATATTTAGGTTATAGCAATAACAACACGCTTTCGGGAAATAGCGCCAGTAATAACGGTTATACTGGAATACATTTATACAATAGTGATAACAACACGATTTCGGGAAATACCGCAAATAACAATGATTATGGCATATTTTTAAATTGGTATTGTGATAACAACACGCTTTTGGGAAATATCGCAAATAACAATGGTTATGGCATAAATTTAGAATCGTATTGTGATAATAACTCGCTTTCGGGAAATACCGCAAATAACAAAGATTATGGAATATATTTAGGATGGAATTGTGATAACAACACGCTTTCGGGAAATACCGCTAGTAATAACTATTTTGCGGGAATATCTTTATCGGGAGGTAGTAATAATAAACTTTCTATGAATTCAATGAATTTTTGCGGAATTTCTCTTTATGGTTCGTTAGTAGAAATGGTATCGCACAGTATTGACAAAACAAACCTTGTTAACAACAAACCAGTTTATGATTATGCAAATGAAATAGGTTTAGAATCGAGTAATTTTACAAACGCGGGGCAGATTATTTTGATTAATTGTACCAACTCGATAATTTCAGAGTTAAATATTTCAGAAGGTTCTGGAATATATTTATATTATTGTGTCAACAATACGCTTTCGGGAAATATCGCAAATAATAATCAATATGGAATATATTTATGGGATAGTGATAACAACACGCTTTCGGGAAATATCGCCTGTAATAACGGTGATTATGGAATATGTTTAGGATGGAATTGTGATAACAACACGCTTTCGGGAAATATCGCCAATAATAACGGTAATTATGGAATAAATTTAGATTTTGAATGTGTTAATAACAGGATTTTGGGAAATAATGTCAGTTATAACAATAATCTTGGAATATCATTATCAATGGATTGTGATAACAACACGCTTTCGGGAAATACCGCTAGTAATAACAATTTTTATGGAATATATTTATGGGGTAGTGATAACAACACGCTTTCGGGAAATACCGTAAATAGCAATTATAGAGGAATATATTTAGAATATAGTAATTACAACACGCTCTCGGGAAATACCGTAAATAGCAATTATAAAGGAATAAATTTAGATTATAGTAATTACAACACGCTCTCGGGGAATTTATTGAATTTTTGCGGAATCTCTCTTTATGGACTATTAGTAGAAATGGCATCGCACAGTATTGATGATACAAACCTTGTAAACAACAAACCGGTCTATTATTATGTAAATGAAACAGGTTTAGAATCGAGTAATTTCACGAACGCGGGGCAAATTATTTTGATTAATTGTAACAACTCGATAATTTCAGAGTTAAATATTTCAGATTGTACTGCAGGAATGTTTTTAGGTTATAGCAATAACAACACGCTTTCGGGAAATATATTAAGTAATAGTTATTATGGAATATGGTTAGACTCTACTAGTAATTACAATTTAATCTTTTTAAATCATTTTATTAATAATATGATTGAGGCTGTAGATGATGGAGTTAATAACAAATGGGACAATGGAACTATTGGTAATTACTGGGATTATTACTATGGCGTTGATGCCAACTTCGACGGCATAGGCGATACACCATACATAATCTCAGGTACAGCTGGTAGTCAAGATAATTTTCCAATATATAGGGATGACACTGCTCCTGTTATTACAATAAACTTTCCTTTTTTTATTAGCATATTTGGTTTAAATGCTCCAAATTACATAATATCTATAGATGAACTCGATTTAGATACGATTTGGTACACTCTCGATGGAGGGGAAACGATTTACATCATCACGAGTTTGACCGGTACGTTTAATCAAACAGCCTGGGAAGCTTTAAGTGAAGGTAGAATTACAATTAGGTTCTACGCAAATGATACTTATGGAAATATAGGTTTCAAAGATGTAGAGGTTATCATTGCGATTCCCGAAGATTTGGACGAAGGACCTATAATTTCATTTGGGTATTACTACATGCTATTTACGTTCATAACGATACTTTCATTAATTATCTTGGAAAAACAAAAGAAGAAATAACTATACCCCTTTTTTTTCACTTTTTAATGTAAAAAAGATAGAAAAATTAAAAATTTTCGCGATTTACTTCTCTTCTCGAGAGTTCTTTGATGTTTCAGCTCACAAATAGCCTATGGTTTTATTAAATCTCTCAAAGTTTTAAGGTTCATTTTATCTTCCTTTAAATCCTCCCCTTTAGGAGTTTCTAAAATTCCTGGAGTATCCGTAAATCTATCGTCGTTCAAGAAAAAACCAAACGGTTCTTTTCCAATCTTTCCGTGACCAATGTGCGTATGACGATCGACCCGAGATCCTAATTCTTTTTCGGTATCGTTTAGATGAAATGCAAAAAGATATTTCAATCCAATCGTATCATTAAAATCGTTCCACATTTCGGTATACTTCTTTTTAGTGGTAAAATCATAACCTGCAGCAAAAGAATGTGCTGTATCAAAGCAAATTCCAATCCTACTCTTATCTTTTATTTTATTTATTATTGTTTCAAAATGGTGAAATTTATTACCTAATCCTTTCCCTTGCCCAGCAGTAGTTTCTAGTAGTATCTTAACTTTAGATCCTTTAGTATCATCCATTAATTTATTTAACTGAGTAGCGATTTGAACAAATGCTTCTTGTTTAGAAATCTTTTCCTTATCTTTAACAGGGATAACACCAGGATGCATATTTTCATATTCGATACCTAATTGGGTGGCCTTTTGAAGTTCATCCAACATTGCATTATAAGATTTCTCTAATTTTTCACTATCGATACTTGCTAAATTGATTAAATAACTATTATGACTTATCACCGGCCATATTTCGTTTTTAAAATCATCTTTAGTTTTAAGGAATTCATCGATATCTTTCTGATCTAAAGGTTTTGTCGACCAAGAGCGAACATTTCTGATAAAAACTTGAATAGATTCACATTTAAGTTCTCTACCCCTATGAAATGCCATGTATTTGCCGTCTGAAACGCTCATGTGAGCTCCTAACCTCATTGTATTAACACCTTTAAATTAAAAAATTTTTTATTATACTAGTAAGCAATGAATTTATTTAATCAATGTTTCTATCAGTAATATCGTAATCTAATTTATCTAATATTTCAATTAAATCGATAACCTCAAGGTTCATGCCAAATTTATCGTTAGCATCGCTTAAATTTGTTCTACAAAATGGACACACTGACGATATTACAGATGCGCCTGTAGTTTTTGCTTCCTCAAGTCTTTCCTTTGAAATCTCAACAGACCACTCAGGATAACCTATTTTTACACCACCCCCGGCGCCACAGCACCAAGTATTTTCCCGATTTCTTCTCATTTCTACAAGTTGAACTCCGGGAATTTGTTTGTACACTTCTCTTGGGGGCTGGTAGATATCCATATGTCTTCCAAGGTGGCAAGGGTCGTGATAAGTAATGGTTTTATTATATTCTGAATGAAATTTTAATCTTCCTTCTTCCATTAACTCTTTAACTAATTCTACTGTGTGGTATACCTGAAAATCGTAGTCGGCACCATATTTTAACCAATCCTTTTTTAATGTACGATAACAACCTGCACACGAAGTGATGACCTTTGATGCTCCTACCTCGTTTATTTTAGTAATATTGAAATTTATGAAGTCTTTAACAGAAATTGTTTGACCAGTTCTCATTAGCGGACTACAGCAACAATGCTCATCAATTAAAGTAAAATCGAGTTTTGCATTTTTGAGAAACCTTAAGGTAGCATCTCTTAAATTTTTTTGACGATAATTAGATGTACAACCTATATAATAAACCCATTCTGCCTTGTCTGGTAAATTATACTCTTTCTTTAAATCTTCGTTATTTGAGTTCAGTTCTCCGTACGGATTAAACATTTCGTGATTCTCAATACGTTCCGTTAGAGCTTTTTGCCTCTCGGGACAAAATCCTTTTATCACTGCTTCTGCTCGAGCAGCTTCAATAATATCTACCAAAAAATCGTTAAATTTGTCAAACCTACAATTTTCGGTACAGTTTCCGCATGTAGAGCATGCATAAAGTACATTTGCTACGCTCTGACTCCACGGAATTTCTCCACTTATTAAACCATAAATGAGCCATAACCTCCCACCAGTGGAATAAGTCTCAAACCGATATTTTTTATAACTTGGGCAATTGAAATCAGAAAATTCATACGTAAATTTACAATAACCACATCTAAAACACCTATGAACTATATCCTTCCAATCTTGTTCTAATTTTAATTCCAAATTTATTTCACCTCCCAATTTCCTGGATTCATAATACCATTTGGATCCAAGGTGCTTTGTATCGTTTTCATTAATTTGTTATAGCTAGTATCCATTTTTTCAAGGATTAATCGTTGTCCTTCTAGCTCAGCTTTCCATGGAATACCTCCTAATTCTAAAGCTAATTTATTAGTTTCATAAAGTGCTTTACGTGCATTTTCCATATCTTGGGGATTAGCTCTATTGAAGGAATAAGAAAAGAACATTACTATTGTATGAACGCCCCCTATTAACCGAGAGCCTAAAGTTGGGGTAATTCCATATTTTCTTGCGATATCTGCACCCTTTTCATATGCTTCGGGAATTTTTTCAAGAGGCATAAACGCACCTACATATTCGAATCCACCTCCTTTTCTAAAATCAGCGGCTCCTGCAGCAAATATTGGTTTATCCAAATAAAGATCTCGCATTTTTTCCGGAGCTTTCATAAATCTCGCGTTAGACTTTCGATAGATACGCTTAAGAGTTTTTGTTTGGCGATCTATATCTTCCTCTGAGTCACCCGTAATATAAGTCATAATAAAAACATAACCCTTCATCCATTCAGGTTTATCTTGCTTTCCTAGAAGTATGTCTTCAGCATATCCCGTCGCCGTGATTTTCAGTAACAAGTCTGGTAAGTCTTTAGGATCACTCATTAATCCAAAAATAATATCTCTCATTTTTGGTTTTGGAAATAGTTGTATCGAAAGCTTGGTAATTACTCCCATTGTCCCAAAAGCGCTAATAAATAAGCCTATAAAATCTGGAATTGGCCCTCTATCAAACCAATAATCAGAAACCGCACACGATCCTAATTTACAAATTTCTCCGTTAGCTAAGACAACTTCAAGACCATTAATCATAGCTCCATGACCTCCGTATCTCTGAGATAGATATCCTGAGCCATGAATTAACATATTCCCGGCTACTGTAGCTGAAGGTGGAGCGTCAGGAATTGGTGGTTGGAGATCGGGGTAATTGTCATTCAGATGTGAAAGTATCTGGCCAGTGGTGACTCCTGCCTCAATAAGGGCATACCGGCTAAACGGATTAATTTCTATTATTTGGTTCATTCGCTTCATATCTAAAACTATTCCGCCCTTTACCGGAATTATTAGTCCACTTAATGTGAGACCACCACCCATGGGAACTATTGGTATCTTCTCTTGGTTTGCTAATTTTACTATTTCTTGAACTTCCACGGATGTACCTGGCATAACGACGAAATCAACATGTCTAGGTATCGAAGCTCCAGGATCTTGAGAATAAATATACAAATCTTCCGAACTATTTGTTGCAAAATCCTTTCCTACGATATCCTCCAGTTTTATCAAAATGGATTCCTTATTCATTTTTCACATTACTCTTATCTTTATAAATTTCTAAAAATTATCACTTAATTCAAAATACTTTTTTTTCTATTTAAATTTATAATTTCTTAGAGTTATCTAGATCTTATTAGTCATTAATTATCTAAAACGGTTTAGAAATGATCATTCAAGGTAAAAAAGGAGCATTTTTTAGAATCTTAGGTTCATTTCTAATTTTATTAAGTCTAATTTTATCGATTCTATTTAATATGTTAGCTCTAAATGATCTAATATTATATCTACTACTAATTTGTATAATTCTGCCATCATTTTTACTTAGTGTAGTCTTAAAACTAGAACAAGATTTTTTTATTAAAAATACAACGAAATTCTTATTTTTAATCGCTGTTGATACTGCTATAATAAATATTATCGCAATTTTCTCATATAACACATTGCTTATCATGATGTTTATATTAATCGAAAGCTCAAATCTATTGTTAATCTGTTGTTGGCACTTTTCACTTTCATTATATCGAAGACTCAAGATACTTTTCGCACTAAGCGGTCTTAGTTCTTTTGTTCTTAATATTATTTTATGGTTGAGTTTAGAAGAGATAATCGTAATAGTTCTTTTTTTAATGCCAACTCTTCTTCCTGGGTTATTTTTCATAATCACAGCTGAATTTATAATGAGAAAAAAGGGTTTACTGAACTACATTTAACTGAATTATGAGTTTATTGTTTAATCTAAATTCTCCCAAAAATCTTGTAATTCTTCTCTAGAAAATGTAAATTTTAAACCACTAGGCTCAGAAGGCTCAAGCTTAAAAAAGTCAGGAACATCATTTGTATTTTTGGAAATACCTGCTTTCTCGTTGAATGTGAGCTCGGTTTTAAGAATTTGTTTTCCAATATTAATTACATCCTCTCTTGATAAATCTAGATTATACATCGCGTTAATAGCAGCAGTTACAATCTCCATGTTCTCGTAACTTGGTCCAATAAAATAACAACAGCCCATTGAATCCAAGATTGTAGTATAAACTTGTAATTCAAATGATAATTCAAACTTTCCTTCGTTTTTAGTGAGTTCGCCATAATCTTTGGTTTGACTTGCTACTCTGCCGGCTATTGCTGCTCCACTTGTATGATCGGCACCCATTGGACTTGTTGCGTATGTAACACCCATTCCTTTAAAAACTCTTGGATCATACGCAGAAATACCTTGTCCTTTTACTTCTGGTATCCTCTGAGCGTTTAATTTCTCTCCAATATTTTTAACGCCATTACCATACAATCTGCCAACATCGGTGTTCTCCCGGATTTCTTTATCTAAGATATTAAAAACTGAATTTGCATCTCCCCAAGGAATCTTACCACAATCCATAGCAACACCAATAGTACCTCCAAACTCTATAGTATCGACTCCTACATCGTCGCAGAAATGATCAATTTTAGCTAAGCTATCTAAGTCGTCAATAAGTAAATTAGTTCCATTTAAGCACATCGTTTCATATTCAAGGCTGGAAGTTATATGGTTACCGTTCGCGTCTACAACAAAATTAGAGCATTTTATAACGCAATAAGGAGAGCAAGCTAAATTTTTCTTTCCCCCCCTCGCAATTACGAGATCATGGAGTTTTTCGCCACTAATGTTCGAAATTTTATCGAAGGATCCCATTCTAAAGTTTTTCGTAGGGATTCCTTGATGTTCGCTCATTATCCTCATCATCAAAGCTGTCCCAAATGTAGAAAAGACTTTTTTAGTGTTAGCTAGTTCTTTGGCAAAAGGAGTTGAAACCTCCCTGAATTTTTTTAAATCGTGCATTTTTACTTTTGATTCTTTCGGAGGTAGAATAACAATGGCCTTGATCCCTTTTGAACCCATAACTGCCCCTAAACCACCTCGAGCCGCGTGTCTGCTTGGATATCCTTCTAAATCGTTGGCAGCGACGCTCGCTGATATCATCTTATGTTCACCTGCCGGTCCTATAGAGTAAATTCCAATATTTTCTCCATATTTGCCTCTTAATATTTGATGTAGTTCGTAGTTTCCTAATCCCTTATATTCAGTACCGGGTAATAACTCGATTCCCTTCTCATTTATTAAAAGCATTTTTAAATCAGAGGATATATCTTCAAAGACTAAGGCTCGTATACCATGTTTAGCGAGCATTAGTGAAGGTCTGCCCCCCACATTTGCTTCTTTTATACCCTTTGTTAAAGGACTTTTACTACCCACTGAAGTGCGAGCCGAATTTGGAAATGGACTTCCCGTTAGTATACCGTTTGCCAAAATTAGTTTATTTTCTGGTCCTAACGGATCGCATCGGGGCGGAACCTCATCGTGAACGATTTGCGAAGTTAGCCCTCGAGCTCCTAATAAAAAATGTTTTGAATCGTTAAGTATCTCTTCGTAATTGATTTTATGTGTTTTTACATTGATTCTAACAATATGCATAAATAAAATAAAATTAGAAATTATTTTACCTTTACTCCTTAATGAAGTAGGATTTCAAAAAAATTAGAATTTATCAAAATGTACGATTTCTTCAAGAGGTTTTCGATCTTTGACTTCTCCTTTTTCTTTAACAGGATATCCCAAAGGTGTTAATGCCAAAACTCTGAATTTTTTTGGTATGTCGAGAATTTCTTGTATCTTGGTTTCATTGAACCAACCAATCCAACAAGTAGCTAACCCTTCAGCGGTTGCCGCTAAAATTAGATGTTCAAAACAGATTCCACAATCTAAAGGAAAATATTTTATCCCATTGGAATTACTTCCAGATCCCGATTCAGAAATAATACCTACGATAAACATGGGAGCTTCAACAAATTTCTGCGATTGACCAACCGCATTCCAAACTCTTTTTACCGTTTCAGGGTCTTTAACGACAATATATTCCATTCCTTGCTTATTAGCCCAGGTTGGAGCTAATCTAGCAGCCTCTAAAATTCGATTAATCTTATCTTCTTCGGGTATATCGGGTTTATACACTCTATAACTCCTTCTTTTTCTCACAACATCGTAAAATTCCATTCTATAAACCATATTTAGTTATTTTCTTAGTTACATTAAGAAGGGCATAAATCTAAAATTTTATTGTTTTTGATTAAATATTGACAGAGAGGGGTAAATTATTATTGTTTGTGTCCCATTTTATTCCCCCTCTAATGATGCACTATAATTTTCAAGACAAAGATTTATAAATGCAGATTGGATACATACATATTATTACATTATTAAAGTCGTAACAACATCTAATTTTTTATACAATCTTATGTTTAGATGGTACCATTTGAATGTTATAATGACACATTTTTTGTGATATAATATGAATAGCAATTACCGTGATCTAATAAAAACTAAAAATATTGATCAAGATAATTTGCCCTCTAGTAAAAAGGTTGATTGTTGTACTAATCCTTCCATCGAAGAGCGCGATGGTAATAAAGTATGTCTAAATTGTGGCATGATTGCAGAGCGAACATATGTAGGTAACGAGAGAAGAGCCTATACTGTAGAAGAAATCCAAAATAGAAGACGAACTGAACCTCGTTGGCGAGATTTTGGCCCGAGAACGATGCTTCCGACCACAAAGACCGATTCAAAAGGCAAATCAATAGGACCTAAAGAACAAGCTTTATTTTCACGTTTATCTAAAATTCAAAATTCGTTAATTTCAAGCATAGAAAGAAATTTCTGGGAAGCTAAACCCAAATTAAAAATGTTAACTTCAAAATTAAACATTCCAGAATACATTTCAGAAACAGCTTGGAAGATTTACAGTATTGTTGCCAAGAAAAAATTAACAATGGGAAGATCAATTAATGGTTTCATCGCAGGTTCTTTATACGCTGCGATTCGAGTTCATGACTTTCCACGATTATTAGACGAAGTATGTGAGGCTTCTTTAACGCCTAGAAGAACTGTTCACAGAAGTTTAGCTATGATTATAAGGGAAGTATTACCTCAATTAGGGTTGAGATATCAGCCTATAACAGCTGAAATTTTAGTTTTTAGATTTGGAAACGAATTAGAATTGCCTATGAAGGTTCAAAAGGATGCAATTGACATGTTAAGAACGGCATCTCAGAACGGTTTAGCGCGCACAGGGAAAGACCCTAAAGGATTAGCTGCCGCTTGTATCTATATCGCAGCAAAGGATGGAGCTATTAGAAGAACTCAATCTCTTGTGGCTGATATAGCTAAAATAACCGAAGTGACACTACGTAGCAGGGCAAAACAAATAAAATCAAGGCTTTAGGTGAACTAAAGCTAAATTAATCGACTTGATCGATTAAAAAGTTATCTTTTCTTTTTTTTTATTTTCGAACAAAAGAAACAAATTTTGTTAATTTAATTTTATTGTTTGGAAGTTTCTTCATCTTGGATAAGAAGCATCCACTTAAGACCTATTCCACCAAATATTAATCCAGAGATTAAAAAACAACTTACAACAACAGTAAAATAAATCCACATTATAGCCCCGAATATAGGAGTAATAGATGGCGTATAAAGCGCGTCTTGTAATGTAATAGTGGTTATACCCGTTTTTATAGTGCTGTTACCTAATAATAAAATGAAATTTGTTTTAATAAAATCCCCTATTATTAGAAACAAACCAATGAGCAGTAAAAACTTAGCGAGTATGTAGTCTTTGATCTTATTCCTTGTAGCAACTCTAAAAATCGAGAACGATAAAATGATAAAACTACAAATTATGCATAATAAAATGATCCATAAAAGCATAGCGTGAATTGTCATAAAATTGGATTGAAAAATTATGCTAATAATACTATACTGCGTGCTATCTAAATTTAAATTAATTAAAGAACTAATAAATATTAAATCAAGGAGTTCAACTATAGAAAGAATTAAGAAACTAACACTAAAAATTTTTAACCACTTTAAAACAGCTTTACGTTCCATGCTTAACCAACTCGTTATTTTCAGAAAATAAATTATTATTCTATATTTTTTTTAGAATCTTTTATATTATATTTAATGTGATGGTTTTATATAAAAAATTTATAAATAAGAAACTAATATTTTTTTTGAACTATTAGCGAAAATAAGTAAATATACTCAATTAATTGATAAATTCTTGAACGATAATAAGAAAGATTACGCGGAAGATACCGAATGTATGCATAAGAATGTAAAACAAGAAGGAGGTTTCTTTGTATGTCAAGATTGTGGCTTAATTGAGACAGATCAAATTGCTTTTGAAAGAACTCCTGCTCCAGATTTTTATTCTGATTCTCAATTAGAATACGAGAGAAAAATAAGAATGAGCGACTCTAAAGCAATTCAGGATCCAGAAACAAGAAAACGTTATGAACAGATAAAAACTCTAAATAAATGGTTTCGGGATTCTGAAAGTAGCTTTACTGAACAGAAGAAAACTATTAGCATGTTGAAGGGTAATGGTATTGGATTAAGTATTGATAACGCTAAATATAATGAAATTAAGGATAAATATCTACGATATAACAAGTATCATCGTCAAACCTACGAAAATATGGTTATTATTTTCCTAGCGATTATTTGGATGGAGATCAAGGAAACAACTAATGTAAGAGTTGAAGATTTCATAAAAACTTCTAAAGAACTGGGACATAAAATAAACAAGAAAATGCTTAATAATGCCATGCTAAAAGTTAAGCGAACAGATAAAAGAATAAAGGGTTATAAAAACACAATCAACTTAGAGCAAGAAATAAAGAGCAAAGTTAAAATTCTTTTTCAAAAAGATTTAAACATTATCCAATATGAAAGAGTAAAACAACATTTTCAGAACGAACAGGAATACACGAAATTAAAAATGGAAATGCAATTGTTAGCAGATGAACTTTTAAGCATAATTCCATACGATAAAATTCTAAACTTAAATTACAAAGCATTCACTGCCGGATTGATTTATTATATAGGACAAACGCTAGATAATCGCAAAATTTTTACTCAAAGTATTGTTGAACAAACTAGCAGATTTTCAAGTACAACAATCAGAAAGAAATATCATGTATTAGTTGATATTTTGGGAGATCCACAAGAATCTCATGCCTAATTATATAAGTTATCAAAGGATTAGAGAAAAGAATATATAATTACAAATGTTTAAATCAATATTCTTTCATAATTGATGTAATCTAAATTAGAAATAGATATTGAAATGATTCAAACCCAGCCTCCTTCTGATATAGCTTATTTTCAACCTATAGAAAGTTTAATTACTACATTTCAAACAGATATTAATAATGGTTTGAGTACTTCCGAGATTGAAAAAAGAAAGCATAAATATGGATGCAACGAACTACCAAAGATTAGAAAATCATTATGGAAAGTATATCTCGCGCCTATTTTTAATTTTTTAATTATAATTTTAATAATTTCGGGAGGAATCGTTATATTACTCGGAGATAGAACATCAACAATCATAACATTTACGGTAGTAATTATTAATTCAATTACCGTAATAACTCAACAGTATAGAGCTCAAAAAGCTTTAGAAGCTTTAAGACAAATTGCTGCTTTAAAAACGGTCGTCTTACGAGATGGGATCCAATTTGAAATTCCTACAAAAGAACTGGTTCCAGGAGATATTATTCTATTAGAACAAGGCGACAAAATCGGTGCAGATGCTAGAATTCTTGAATTGGTCAATCTAACCATTGACGAGGCTCCACTTACTGGTGAGAGCGAACCAGTAGAAAAGAATGATAAAGAGATTAAAGACAAAGGTTTATCTATTCAGAACCAAAGTAATATGGTGTTCATGGGGACTTACATAAATACCGGTAGATTGAAAGCAGTAGTCACTGGAACAGGTCTTAATACTGAGATTGGAAAAATTTCAAATCAACTGAACGAGATGGGAAGTATCGAGGATATTCCTCTAACGAGAAAATTAAATAGGTTAGGCTATATTCTTGGAACTATTGTTATCCTTTACTTAATCGTCTTAATTGTGTATAAATTTTCTGTTTTAGGATTAGAAGGTTTATTTTTTGGTGTGAATATACGTGATGCGATAATATCTTCCATTCTAAGATCAATGGGGATCATGCCTATTAATTTACCTCTATTAACAACGCTCGTTTTGGTTACAGGTGTTCTTAACATGGCTCAAAGTGGAGTTATAATAAAAAATTTATCTGCAATTGAATCTCTCGGTCGCGTATCCGTAATTTGTTCAGATAAGACTGGTACAATTACTAAGAACGAAATGACGGTTGAAAATCTTTGGATAAATAATAAAGAATACCAAGTTACGGGTTCAGGTTATGATCCTGATGGGATTATTCTCGAAAATGGAAACAATGTGAGCTTAAAGGAAAATTCTACATTTATAAAGTTCATTGATTCAAGCGTATTAAATAATAACGCAAATTTAGTATATGAGGATGTAAAGGTTCGATTAAAAGAATCAAAGGAAATTCCCGTAAGAAAGGCTTTAGGCTCGCCAACAGAAGCTTCATTATTAGTGTTAGCTGAAAAAGCAGGGTACATCCCGTATGATATTAAAAAAAAATATTTACCTTTAAAAGAATTTTCGTTTAGTTCTGAATTTAAAAGAATGACAACTGTTTGTAAACTTAATGACGATGATACTACAATTATAGCATTCTCGAAAGGAGCTCCAGAAAGGCTTTTAGATATAACAACTCAAATTGAAATAAATGGTGTACAAGAACAATTAACTGAAAAACTAAAGGTGCTCTTAACAGACAGCATACAAATCCGAGCGAAACAAGGATATCGAACTTTGGCTATTGGATATAAGAAAATCGAGGGAGAACAAGACTTTAAAAGACAAGAAGTCGAAAATAATCTTGTTTTCTTAGGATATGTTTCAATACTAGACCCTCCAAGACCTGGAGTGAGGGCTTCAGTAGAGGAGAGTGAATCCGCTGGTATTAAAATATCAATGATTACAGGGGACCATCCTGCAACAGCCAAAACTATAGCAGCTCAAATGAGAATTTATAAGGAAGGTGATCTAGTGGTAGAAGGCTCAGAAATTAATAATTTAAGCGATAAAGATTTCGAGAGAGTGTCTGTGTTCGCACGAGTTAATCCTTCTGATAAGGAGGTAATTGTAAAAAGGTATCAGTCAGATGATCACATCTGTGCTATGACCGGTGACGGTATTAATGATGCATTAGCTTTAAAATTAGCAAATGCTGGGATAGCCATGGGAATAACAGGTACTGATGTAGCCAAAGAAACTGCGGACATGGTTGTGAGTGATGATAACTTCACATCTATAGTTAGAGGTGTAAAGATTGGTCGCGGTTTATTTGCAAGAATACGTACAATCATATATTTTTTTATTTGTTTAAATTTAATGGAATCTGTGATATTTTTCTCTTATGAATTTATTCCTTTTTTTCAGTTATTTAGTTCAGAATGGCAGCATATCTATATTTATGGAATTGTTCATTCTTTACCAGCTTTAGCCTTAGTAATTGATAAGCATCCTAAAGATGTGATGAGGGAACCTCCGAGAGACAAGGCACAGTTATTAAATAGGAATATGTGGATTCTATTATTAACACAAGCATTTTTAATGGGAATTGGCTTATTTTTAGTGCTTCAATTGACCTTAGGAGGCGCTTTCCCACTAAACGAATGGAATCTTAATCCAGACATTAGTTATTTGCCAATTGGTTCGACTCCTGACGAATTACTCTCCCAAAAGGCAAGAACTATGTTTATTACAACATTGTATATCGTGGAAACTACATTTATTTGGAGTATTAGACGACCGAATAAAAGTCTATTTAAAAGCTTTAGAAGGGAATTCAGTCTCTCTTTATTCGTGGTTAGTCTTTTTACACTTGCTTTGCATGTACTCTATATTATGTTTTCCCAAACAGTAAATTATTATGTAAACGATGAGTTTGGATTAGACTTTCAAATTAATTTTCTCTTTTTGAGCGGTTCCGATTGGATTATATGTATTTTGCTTGCATTACCAGGAATAATTGGAATAGAGATTTTTAAATATATTGCGAGAAGAAAAAATATTATCTTTTAAATCGTAATGAATGAATAAATCAACTCATTTCACTTGAGCTCTCGAAAAAAAGTAAAATAGTTTAAATATTTTCTTATAATATTTTTATAATAATTTTATACCAATAAAAAGACAAAGATTTTATTAAATTTAAGATGAAAAATAAGAATATTTTCGTTTTTATAGGCTTTTTCATTATAACTTTTCTTATCCCATTAAGTATCTTTTTCCCATTCAACTTTGACGCTCAAGATAGATACTCTTTTCAATTTTCATCCCAATCAAATATGGGTGTATCAAAATATAATATCTCTCAAACTGTTACTTATCAGATTGAAACTAATTTTTCGTTAACTCCCACATATACTCCTGGTGAGTATTATTTTAAATTTGCAAGATTAAATAATCGTATTCCTGACTCTCCTTTAACAAAATTTTGCCCCCCTTATCAAGAAAGTGAGCTTTTGTATAATTATATCGGTGGATATAACCCTTCTGAGATTAATACAGGACATCATGATAAGTTTAATAATACATACGATTCATTTAATGCCAGCCTCTCACCAGGCGAAGAAATTACTTTTAATCAAAAATATACAGTTAAGTTAAATAAAATAGAATTTCAAGATATTAATGACGAGGATATAGGAGATTACGATACAAGTGATGAAATTTTTGATTTATATTGTAATAATTCAGAGCCCTATTATGAAAGAGACGATCCGACCTTAATAGACCTTTCTAATAGCATCGTTAGTTATGATGATAATCCCATTGAGAAAGCTCGAAAAATTATTGAGTGGGTTTCAAATAATCTTACTTACAATGGAAATCTTCCGTTTCAAGAAAAGGGTGCCTTATGGGCATATAATAATAGAGAGGGGGATTGTAGTGAATATTCAAGTTTGATGATTACACTCTTAAGAATTCAGAATATTCCTGCTCGTAAAGTTACTGGATTTTTAATTTCAAATAATTCTTTATTCGAGCCAAAAATTAATGATATATACCAATTTACCTTTAATGATTCCAGTTCAACAATGATGTTGCAGGCATGGATGGAATATTACGTACCAAATATAGGTTGGATTGCTTGTGATCCGACATGGCATATTAGCTCAAATTATTTTAATAAAATTGATATCTTGAGATTTCATTGGAATGTAGGAGCTCATTTCTTTGTTCCACCTTCTTTGACAGTAAGTGAATTTCTTAATCCTATGTTTGCTTTTAGTGGTGATTTTCCACAATTCTCATATGATATCAAAGTAATCGTGATTAATACCAGTACCCCTGTAATTACAATAAACACACCTACCGAGAACCAGATTTTTGGAATAACTAGTCCAGATTATAACTTATCCATAACTGGGGCATACAATGATATTTGGTATACTATAGATAATGGAATAACAAATATTCCTGCAAGTGGATTAAATGGAACCATCGACCAAATTGAATGGGACAAAAAAGAGAATGAAGAAGTAACAATTAAATTCTATGCGAATAATAGCGCAGGATTAATCGGAAGTAAGGATGTTCAGGTTGTCAAACTAGTGGCTGTAGAAGAATCACCTATTATTCCTGGTTATATGTTAATTGCACTGATTGGGATTAGTTTAATAACGGTTAAATTAAGGATTGTTTGTATCAATAAAAACAAATAATTTTCTTCCACTAATCAGTGCTTTTTTTAGTTGCCTGAATAATAAGAACAATTAACTAGAAAAGACATGTAGAGGAAAAATAGATATAATTCCATTACTGATTTTATTTTTCATATCTAAATTTATCGAATTAAAATACTATAAAATAAAAATAAAGAGGAATTCAGTTCATCCCTATTCCTGATTAACCTATTCACATTGGCATTGCATTTTATCTATATTGTGTTCTCTCAAACTTTAAACTATTATGTGAACGATGTGTTCGGTTTAAACCTTCAAATTAATTTTATGTTCCTGGGTGGAATAGATTGGTTAATATGTATTATATTTGCGTTATTAGGGCTTATTGGAATCGAAAGTTTCAAGTGTTTATCTAGATCTAAGCAAATTATTTTCTAATATACTACCAATTAAGTTAAATATTTATAGAAGAAAATCCAATACAAATTAATCATGAGTTCGAATAACTTAGTTCATATTGATTTTAAACAAAAGTTTAAAGATAAAATTGAGTATTTAAAAGAGAACCTTGCTCCATTAGGAAAAGATCCTGGAAATAGTTGTGCTTCATTAACTTTTATGAACATTTTAGATGTCCTCGATAGAGAAGAATTAACGAACCAATACTTTTGTAATCTCGCAATTCCATTCAGTGCTATGGCTGCTTATACTAGCAAAAATGGAAGTAAAGGTACATGTGGTGCTCTGTATGGAGCAATAACTGCGATTGGAATTATCACAGGAGGCAAAGAAAAATTAGTCAAATTTGAAGTTTCTAAATTATATTCAAAAGTGATAATGTTTGCGAATAAATTTGAAAGAAAATTTGGCTCATTAAGCTGTGAGGAAATATGTGGGTACAATACTGGTACAGAATTAAAAGAGTACGTGAGAAATAGGGCTTGGGAAAATAAATGTGTAAATTTTGTTCTTTTTGCTATTGAACAAGTCGGTAAGATAACGGGTAAAGAATTACAGGAAAAGTGGATTTAATTCTTATAATATTTTAAATTTTAGTTTTACTCTTAATTACTAATTTTATTAAATCAAAATACTATAAAATAAAAAGAAGAATTTCTATAGTCTATTTATTATAAATATTTTTTAATAACAACACTTAATTCATCAAAAGTCGCGGGAGAATTTCTCATGGAAGAGATTTATTACAATATGGAATTAGATCAGATTTATAAAAAGTTTGAAACTAATTCGTCTAGTGGTTTAACGAATGAAGAAGCCCAAAAACGGCTTGAACTTTACGGGTTAAACGAAATCCCTAAAGCTTCTAAAGGTTTTATTAAAATATACCTTGCTCCTTTATTTAATTGGCTTATCGTTATATATTTAGCTGGGGTTTTAATATTATTTCTCGCAGCTATTTTTAACGGCAATGGAGATATCATCTTTATTCTTGTAACACTAGGTGTAGTGGCTCTTAATTGTTTTGTAGCTATTATTCAACAATATCGCGCAACAAAAAAGTTAAACGCACTGCGTGAAATGACTGCGCCTACAACTACCCTTATTAGAAATGGACAAAAAGCAGATATTTTAACTAAAAGTGTTGTAGTTGGAGATTTATTAGTGTTAAAGCAGGGTGATCGAGTACCCGCTGATGGGAGAATAGTTCAAGGTTCAAACCTAGAAGTTAATGAATCTAGTCTCACTGGTGAATCAGAACCTGTTAGAAAAAACCTAGAAGGAGCTGGTTTAACAAAAAAAGATGTCTCGATTGCTGAACGACATAATATGATCTTTTATGGGACTTTCATCACTACTGGTAATGCTACAGCTATCGCTGTAAAAACGGGGAAGGATACTGAAATAGGTAAGATATCGCAAGGTTTAGAAGACGCTGGAACTTCAGATATTCCCATTAGAAAAAAAATGAACAATTTTGGCAAATGGTTAGGATTAATCGTTATAGGTTTTTGGTTCTTTATAATATTAATCGTATGGTTGGCAACCGGAGTTATAGATGTTGTAAAAAGTCTGACATCAGCTCTAGATTTATTACCTATTAATATCCCGCTCCTCGTAACAATTATTTTATTAACCGGAGTTTTAGCTATGGCTCATCATGGTGTAATTATTAGAAATATCGCCTCAGTAGATAGTTTAGGCCGTGTAAGCGTAGTGTGTTCGGATAAAACAGGTACTTTGACTAAGAACCAGATGTCTATTCAACATGTTTGGACAAATGGTTCTAATTATAAAGTAACAGGAAGCGGGTATAGCCCTGAAGGGGATATCATATTAGTCGATGATCCAAAGAATTCGGTAATGGTTAAACACATCGATGATTTTCCTCAACTAAAGTTGTTACTAACCTCTGGATTTTTAAACAATAATTCTGCATTAGTAAAAAATGAAGTTGTAATTTCCGGAAAAGTAATTCCAAACTGGAACGTAATCGGTTCTCCTACAGAAGGAGCTTTAATGGTCCTCTTTCAAAAAGGAATGGGTGATTATCTCCTTGAAGATTTTGAATATGTAAAGGAGTACCCATTCGATTCCAAAGTAAAAAGAATGACTAAAATCTACAAACGAGATGGGAAATTTTACTCCTTTACTAAAGGTGCAAGCGAGATTCTGATGCCTTTGTGTAAAAAAGTTATATTTAAAGACCAAGAGTTAGATCTAAATGATGAGATTAAAGATAAAATAATTAAAATTGAAGATATCTATGCTGAGCAAGGATTCAGAATTCTCAGTTTGTGTTATAAAAAATTAGATATTATTCCTCCTGAAGACGATAAAAGTAGAGACTTATGTGAATCTGACATGATATATATTGGTTTCGTTACGATATTAGATCCTCCCAGAGAAGGTGTAAAACAAAGCGTGGAACAATGTCACGATGCAGGAGTAGATGTTGTAATGATTACGGGAGATTCGGTCAAAACGGCTCGTGCAATTGCTAAGCAAATCTCAATAATTAAAAGTGAAGATGAAATCGTTTTAGAGGGAAAAGATATAAAGAATGTTAAATCTTTCTTCGATTTTAGCAAAATTAAGGTTTTTGCAAGAGTATCACCCGAACATAAACAAGATATTATAGAAAAATATCAAGACGCTAATCAGGTAGTCGCTATGACAGGTGATGGCGTGAACGATGCATTAGCTCTGAATATGGCGGATGCAGGCATAGCAATGGGCATTCAAGGTACTGATGTATCCAAGGAAGCTTCTGATATGGTTATAAGCGACGATTCCTTTACTTCAATCGTTACTGGGATAGAACAAGGACGCGGAATATTTTCTCGTATCAGAGCAGTGGTGTTTTTCTATATCTGTATTAATGTCTTTGAGGGAATCGTCCAATTCATCTTATCAGTAATTTTGAACCTCCCTTACTTCTTGGACGAAGCATTTTATTATCAGTGGATTTTCCTTTCGATTACTCTTCACATTTTCCCGGGTCTTATTCTCACGTTTGATAGGACATCTAAGGATGTTATGAAACAAAAACCTCACGACGAAGAGGAAATTCTTTCAAAAAACACCGTAACCCTTTTATTCATTTTTGGAGCTCTATTAGCTGTAAGCATGATAGTCGTGTATTTTACGACGCTTTTGGGTCCTGAAGTTTCTGTTATCAATTTTGGAGATTTAAACGAAGGCTACCTGTTTTCACCTTTAACCTTCCCAGATGGAAGTGGGATTACTCTTAACGAAGCTAAAACACTTACGATGCTAATGGTAACATTATTCTTCTGCGAATCCTTTTTAATTCTGCAAATTAGGAGGCCAAATAAATCTTTAATCAAAAGTATTAAAGAAGATAGCACTCGATTCATGTATTTACTAATAGGATTCTTATTTGCTGTGTTTCTTGCGCTGATCTATATTCCTGGAGTTCAAGTAACGCTTGCTGATTGGGGTTTAAATTTTAGATTTATGTTTCTCACGGGCTGGGATTGGTTAGTCTGCTTTTTAATTTCGCTTATCTGTATCGTATCTTTTGAACTCGTTAAATACTTCGCTCGTAGATCAGGAATATTTTTCTAACCTACTTTTTATTTTGTATCTTACCGTTTTTAATCGTTAATTTTTTAATATTTGTTGAAATTCTTATATGTATGATAAAAGGAAAGCGAATTAAATTTGCTCCTCTTGATAGGAAACACATTGATATATTCTTAAAATGGTTTAACGACCCCGAAATAACGCAATATTTATTGATGTATAAACCATTAACCCGTGATTGGGAAGAAGAATGGTTCGATGTGCTCAAACACAAGGAAGATATGGTTCATTTTTCAATATTTCTATTAGATCAAGAAGACCCTGAGAAAATCATAGGAAATTGTGCTATTCATAATATAGACTCTAAAAATCGAGCGTGTACTTGCGGTATTACCATCGGAGAGAAAAATTACCAAAATCAAGGATACGGAACAGAGGCAATGGAGATGTTAGTAGAGTACGGTTTCAACACGTTAAATATGAATAGGATCGAATTGAGTGTTTGGGATTTTAATACTCGCGCTTACAACTCATATCAAAAAGTTGGATTTGTCGAAGAAGGAAGAAAAAGACAAGCAAGGTATCATAATGGCAAGTATTACGACGAAGTAATAATGGCTATCCTAAGAGAAGACTGGGAAAAGAAAACAAATGAGTAAACCAAGTAGATTTAAGACTTATTTCAAAAACAATTTAATTTTTAAAATAGTTAATATTCAATTCACTCGTAATTTTTAATAAAAGAAAAAGTGCAAAATAAATGAGTAAATCGATTGTATCAATTGTAAAATACGAAAAAGAAAATGATTCTGTTCGAAAAGCTGTCGAAATGGCGAATGGTTTTGAAAAACTTAACCCTAACGCACAAGTTTTCATAAAACCAAATTTAGTTTATTGGAATAGGCATTGTGACTTTCCTAAATGGGGTATGTTAACAACTTCGAGTCTTATGGAAGAAATTTTAAAATTACTCAAAGAGCATGGCGTCAAAGACATTATTATCGGAGAAGGGATAGTCACAGAAAATCCAAAAGATAGAGAAACAGCCGAAGACGCTTTCGAAAAGCTTGGTTATAATATATTAAAAGAAAGATACGGAGTTAAAGTATACGACATATTCCAAAGACCATTCGAAAAAGTTGAGTTAGCTGAAGGAGTGTCGGCAAAAATGAATGCAGATATGCTTCAAGCAGATTTCTTAATTGATGTCCCCGTCTTAAAAACTCATGCACAATGTGTTGTTAGCTTAGGATTAAAAAATCTAAAAGGCTTAATTAACATACCCTCACGGAAAAAGTTTCATGGAGAAGATCCTAAATATAACCTTAATTATAACATATCGCAATTAGCAAACAAAGCACCTCCTGGCCTAACAATCATCGATGGAATCTACACGCTTGAGAGAGGTCCAACTTTTGACGGTAAAGCCCATAGAAGCGATATAGTACTAGCATCGACTAATATGTTATCAGCAGATTTGGTTGGCTCAAGTTTGCTGGGTATTGATCCTGTTGCTGTCCCTCATTTAGTTCAAGTGGCGAAAGATAGAAATCGCCCAATTGACTTATCAGATATTGAAGTTAAAGGAGAAAGTATAGATGATCTTGCTGTTCCCCATGGATGGGATTTTATCTACAAAAATAATAATACACTACCTCTCTCTTACGCTAGAGCAGGTATTGGGGGAATTTCTTATCCTAAATACGATGAAACGATGTGTACTTATTGCAGTTTTTATAATGGAGTATTACTAACAGCAATTAGAGCTGCGTGGAAGGGTGAGGATTTTGATAATGTAGAAATACTTACCGGAAAAATCATGGAACCGTCTGAGGGAAAAAATAAAACAATATTGCTTGGACAGTGCCAATACAATAAGCATAAGGACCATCCAAATATCAACGAACTTATCGCAATTGATGGGTGCCCACCTGAAGCTGAAAGCGTGCAAAACGCTTTAAAGCTAGCAGGAATTAAAGTACCATCTTATATCTTCAAAAACCTCCAAAAGGCTCCGTTAATCTTCATGCAAAAGTATCAGGGTAAGCCTGAATTTGAAGAACAATTTTATCAAATAAATTAAAATAGTATTGTATACAAAATTAATAATTCTTAAATAAAAAAAAGGAGTAGATACTAATAATGAGTAAATCAATCGTATCCGTCGTAAAATATGAAAAACCTCTGGAATCCGTCCGTAAGGTTGTTGAGTTAACCAAATTATTTGATGATTTACCTAAAGAAGTAAAAATATTCATTAAACCGAATATTGTTTACTGGAGCAGTGGCCCTCATCCTAAATGGGGCGTCATTACTACATCCCGGGTTATGGAAGATGTTGTGACCCTTTTAAAAGAAAAAGGAATTGATGACATAACAATTGGTGAGGGGTTTGGAAGTAATGAAGCTGCTCAGGATGCTTTCAAAAAATTAGGGTATAACGATCTTAAGGAACGATTTGGTGTAAAACTAATTAATACCGGTGATAGACCGCATGAGAAAATAGATATGGGGTGCGAATTTCTTGTTAATTTTGCCTCTGATGCCCTAAAAGCCGATTATATTATTAGTCTGCCCGTTTTAAAAACTCATAGTCAAGCAGTAGTAAGTTTGGGGATGAAAAACCTTAAAGGATTTATCAATATAGCATCTCGAAAGAAATTTCATAGTGCTGATCCAATAAAAACCCTCCATTTCAATGTTGCTAAGCTTCCAAATAATATTCCCCCGGTTTTAACACTTATTGATGGAATTTATACGCTGGAACGTGGCCCCTCAATGGATGGAAAAGCTCACAGAACAAATCTATTAATCGCATCCAAAGATATTTTATCGGCTGATATAGTAGGTGCGAAGGCGTTAGGGATAGAACCTTCAGATGTACCACACTTAGTACAAGCCGCTAAAGATAGAGATAGATCGACTAGTTTATCCGATATTGAGATTGTTGGCGAAAAAATTGAAGCTGTAGCTTCCCATCACGATTGGGAGTTCATTTATAATGAAGCTGGTGATTTACCACTCCCATTTTATAGACGACAATTTAAAGGATTAAAATACAAACGATATGATACTACAATGTGTACCTACTGCAGTGCGATTAATGGTTTATTATTAGTATTACTGAAAAATGCATGGAATGGGGAAACATTTGGTGGTATCGAATTTCTAACGGGTAAAATAATGGAACCCTCGTCCGGCATGAATAAAACAATCCTCGTTGGTCAATGTCAATATAACAAAAATAAAGATCATCCTAATATAAAGGAATTAGTACCGATTAGAGGTTGCCCACCTTCAATGGAGGATATAAAAGATGCATTTGAAATATGTGGAATAAAGGTTAATCCTCTTATGTTTCAAGGAGGGGGTACAGATATGGGGGGAGTCATCTTTTTACAAAAATACAAAGGTAAATCTGAATTTGAAGAGTCTTTCTATAAATTAAAATAGATTTGTATACAAATCTCAATCCTTTTCCTCTTTTTTGAATACAACTTCTTCACCAATTACACTCCGAGAAATAAAGTTAAATATTAGGTTATCTAAATATAACTTAATTCATTTTAGACAGAAATTTTGAGAAGTGAAAGATAATGAAAAAACAGAGCGTTATTTTTAAGATGAAAATCGAAATTGTAATTATTGCATTACTTATGGTCTTTGCAAATTTATCGTTATTCCTGCTGAATCTTGAAAAATCCAATTATTATGCTGACGATGTCAAATATAATTTTCTTGAAAGCAGTAGTTCTGTAGATGATTTTGAGTATAGTTGGAATTCAACATGGGGAGGGATTTATGACGATACTGGTAGGGAAGTAGCAGCAGATTCACAAAATAATGTCTATTTAGTCGGATACACAGATATTACTGGCTCAGATAATTGTGACATAATAATTTCAAAATATGATATTAATGGACAAGAAGAATGGGTTAAAACTTGGGGGGGAGGCAATGATGATAAAGGTGAGGATATATATATTGATGACTCAGATAATATCTATGTTGTTGGACATACCAAAAGTCAAGGTGATACTAATGGCGATGTAGTAATTATAAAATTTGATACTATGGGGAATGAAATTTGGAATAAAACATGGGGTGGCTCTCAATCTGACATGGGGAGATATATCAATGAAGATTCATTTGGTAACTTTTATATCGCAGGTATGACCGGTAGTTTTGGAGATGTAGATGGGGATGCATTGTTGATAAAATTTAATAATATTTTTGAGGAGCAATGGAATGTTACATGGGGCGGAAGTGAACAAGATATTGCAAATAAAGTAGATATTGATTCGAATAATTATATTTATGTGGTTGGTCATTCTGAAAGTTTAGATCCCTCCCCTGGAGAATCTGATGTTTTTCTTTTAAAGTATAATAGCTCAGGAGATTTTGAATGGGAGCGAAATTGGGGAATATCATATAGTCAAAGAGGAAGTAGCTTAGCAATTGATTCAAATGATAATATTTACATTACTGGACACACTTTTGGACATCCCGCATCAAGTGGTAAAGGTTATCTTCTTAAATATGATTCAAATGGCAATTATCAATGGGAAAGAATATGGGGTGTCAATGGACAATATGGTAATTATTTTTATAGAATAATCATAGATGATAATGATGATCTCTATATTTCTGGGTGTACAAAAACATACGGCATTCCTAATAACTATGATGCATTATTACTAAACTACGATACCTCAGGTAATCAAAACTGGAATAAAATTTGGATGGGTAGTGGTTTTGATGCAACTCCAGGAATTTGTATGGATTCCCAATCGAATATTTATATCGTTGGATATACAGACACAGACAGCGTTGGAGGATATGATGCTTTAATAATAAAATATAAGAATACACAAGTTCCAGAAATTAGTATTATTTCTCCCAATCCTTATGGTCTCTATAGTACTATAGCTCCTGATTTTAACATAAATATCGATAAACCTGATTATAATTTTACATGGTACTCCCTCGATGGAGGATCTACCAATATTTATTCCAATGAAACAATAGGAACAATAGACCAAAGTGAATGGGACAAACAAGGAAATGGGACAGTGACTATAACATTCTATGCGAATAATTCCTTGGGAAATGTAGGACAAGCTGAGGTTACGGTTCGAAAAGATATTTTAGATTTAATTGTCCCAATAGTCACCATCATTGAACCCGAATTCGGAGAAGTATTTGTCGATATATCTCCACTTTATAGCATTACAATAGACGAAACTTCCTTAGATTCCTACTGGTATTCGTTAGATGACGGTCAAACCAATCACTCTATTTCGGAACTAACCGGAGCGATAAGCCAAAGTGCTTGGAATAGTCTTTCAGATGGACATGTGACTTTGCGATTCTATGCGAAAGACGAGGCTGGAAATGTGGGACAGAGCTCAGTAACGATTACAAAAAGAACAACCTCAGAACCATTTCCTCCCGGTATACCCGGTTACGATCTTTATCTTTTATTGGGAGCTCTCAGTGTAGTATCTATTTTAATTATCAGAAAACGCTTGAAATCCTAACAAATATTCATTTCTTTTTTTATAAATTAACTATAAATAGAATCTTAACCTACTTGGTCGCATATTCTTAGTTTTCTTTTATCCTAAAAAAAAAAAACATTAAAAAAGAACAAAGATAATTTTTATAAAAGACAAATAAAGGAAAGAAATTATGAAATCTATGAGACAAAAATTTGTGACAAAATTTATTCTTATAACACTAATACTAACGAGCATATTACTTTTCCCAGGTCATAATAACATAATCGATATGACAAATGAAGAAGGTATGGTTAAACAAGCAGGAGATTGGAATCTTTCTCCCATTGTTATTGATGATACTGGTAGTGGCGATTATACATGGGCTCAAGCTGTCTTGGAAGATTGGTGTTCTGGATCTGGTACTTTAAACAATCCCTATATTATAGAAAATGTGACTATTGATGGACAAAAATTATCAACTTGTTTAACAATTCAAAATTCTAATGTTCATTTCAAGATACAAAACTGTAATTTTAAAAACTCAAGTATTGGAGGGCCAAATAGTGGAATCCGTTTAATTAACGCCTCAAATGGAAAAATATTAGGTAATAATAATACTAATAGCCCTAATGGAATAATATTAGATGATTGCACTTATATTATCATCGAGGATAACAATTTTTTGGATTTAAACGCTTATGGAATCAATGTTTTGTATAGCAATTTTATCCAAATTACCGAGAATTTTATAAATCTCAGTGCTTATGGTGGTATCAATTTAATTCACTCAAATTACAGCTCTGTAAAAAATAATACTGTTCAATATTGCAGCGTTTATGGTATTAATATAGGAGAAAGCTCGCATAATACAATTACTAACAACATTGCTAGCAACCATAGTCTCGGGGTTGGAATAAATGTTCAAGACCATTCTTTTAACAACTCAGTTTCACAGAATATTCTCATGATGAATTATTACGGCGCCAGCATTGAAAATGTTAATAGTAAGCGAAATGTATTTTACAAAAATTATTTTATGAACAATACGCAGCACGCTTCAGATAACGGAGTTCAGAATCATTGGAACGGTACGAATATTGGCAATTATTGGGAAAATTACACTGGTTCTGATCTTAATTTAGATGGAGTTGGAGATATTACATACAGTTTTATTGGAGGGAGTGCTGGAACAGAAGATTTTTTACCGATATATGGAGATCCCTTTCATAATGGAAGTAAGATATACATAGATGGTGAGTTAAATACCGGTTATAATAGTTGGCAATGGATATCGACAAGAGCATTTTGTAGTGGCACTGGTGTTGAGGGAGATCCGTACGTCCTAGCTAATTTATATATTGATATTGATGGGGGTTGGGGAGAGCGCTGTATTAGAATTACTAATACACATTTTTATTTTGAAGTAATAAGTTGCAGGCTTAATTCTAGTAATTCTGTTGGTCTCTTTCTAGAGAATTGCTCAAATGGGAAAATATACAATAACATCCTCTGGCACCATTCAGATGGGATCGTATTAGATCATTGTAATAATCTTCTCTTATCTAATAATAAAATCTCAGAATCTAATTATGGTATACATGCTTATAACGGTTCAATTAATACTATTTGCTTTAATATCCTCTCTGAATGTGGTTTTGGAGTCTATCTAGATGGAAATACTTCCTATAACTTTATTCATTATAATAATCAATTTTTAAACAATAATGCAGGAGTATATTTATTTGGAAAAGCTCATGAATTATATAATAACACTTTCCAAAATTGCGGAATTATTGTTGGATGGGTCCGGGAGGAAACAATTTCGTATAAAATTGACACATCTAATACTCTTAATGATAGACCTATTTATTATTATGCAAACAAGACAAATTTATCGTCAACAAATTTTGTAGATGCAGGTCAAATTCTTCTGGCAAATTGTAATGATTCCATTATTTCAGATCTAACCTTCTCACAAACTGGATTACCTATAATGATGGTCTATTCTGATAATAATGAGATATCTAATATTTCTATAAATGATGAGGTATATGGAATTGGTATAGCTGCCTGCGACAATAATACAATAAAAAATAATGAGATTGAAGAGTGTGGAATAGGAATTTGGCTTCTTAGTTATTGTGACAACAATAATTTTAATGGGAATAAATTTATCAATAACTCACATGCAGGTGTAAAACTAGGAATGGACACTAACAATACATTTAACAATAATTTATTCAAAGATAATCAAGATTATGGAATATATCTTATGTCTTGGTCCGAAGGAAATCTTATTCATAAAAACATTTTTGTAAATAATACTGAACACGCATTTGATGAAACTGATGCGAATTTCTGGGATAATGGAGTATTAGGTAATTTTTGGGATGATTATACCGGAGTTGATTTAAATGGTGATGGAATAGGGGATAGTCCATATGATGTTTCAGGTTCATTTCCAAATCAAGATAGATATCCTTTAATGACGATTCCGGCTCCTGAAATTACAATAAATTCACCTATTCCCAATCAAATAATAGGAAGTACGGCTCCGAGTTACGATATCTCCATCACAGGATTCTACGATTCTATATGGTATACTCTAGATGGCGGTATAAATTATACTGTGAGTGGATTAACAGGAACGATTAACCAGGGAGCTTGGACTGCGTTAGCGGACGGATTAATAACTATTACTTTTTTTGTGAACAATTTTGCAGGGATGGAAGGAAGCGCACAGGTTATGGTGATCAAAGAAAATTCGGAAGAGCCACCTCCCACACCACCAGGTATTCCCGGTTACGATCTTTATATCCTTATAGGAGCTCTCAGTGTAATATCCGCTCTTATAATCAGAAAACGAGTGAAATCCTAACTATAAATCATTTTTCTTTTTTTCATATTATAGCTTATTAAGAGAGTCAATTATAAATACGACTTTATCTAATTATACTATAATTCATTTAAGACAAAAATTCGCAAATGTGAATTAAAATGAAAATAAGAAACATTTTAAAACTTGAAATTCGAGAGAAATCAACTCTCACGAAAAAAAAATCTTGGAATTTTAAAAAAATTAGTAGTCTAGGAATTATTTTTATTGTAGTATCTTTACTATTGGTTCAAAATATGTTATTAGTATTGAACTTTGATGGGGCTAATACGAAAAATAAATCCTCGAAGATCATCACACCTAGGGAAAGTAGTATAAATATTATATTTCAAGATGATTTCGAATCATATCCCGTTAATACATTTCCTACGGGGTATACTCTTACTTATAATGGGGCTGGAGATAGCTATCAAAAAATTACAGATACGCAAGCTTCAAGTGGAACGCAATCATTCACATTAACAGGAACCCCTTCATGGTCAGCAGTAGCTGATAAACAAATACAATACACTTCGGATATTTTAACATTAGAAGCAAAATTGATGAGTGAAACACCTACGGGAATAGTGGAGGGAGGTAAGGATAATTCAAATATGAAACTATCATTTGCGAATCCGACTGCTGCTACATGGGGGAGAAATTACGCATCTTTAGTGTTGAGTAATGATGGAGGAATTTATTTAGCAAGCGTATCTCCTTACGTATTTTTAGGAAACTATACACCTTTTACATGGTATGACTTAAAAATGGTGGTGAATATAACAGGTTGGTCCGTGAAAGTATACTTGGATGATATTTATCGAGGGGAATCCTCAATTACTAACGATCCAACAGAAATTACACATGTTAGAATTACAAGTGCGCATCAAGGAATCACCGGGTATATTGATGACCTTATATGTAGCGAAGGTGTAGCTTCAATTGGAGATTCTGATATTAACATCATCACACCCGAAAACAAAACTTATATAGAACCGATGAGCGGATATTATCCTGCGACCTACGGATTTGAGAACGAACCACATGGAACCAAGGGTACAAGCTTAACATTTTTAGATGAATATTACGGACATTCACCCGGCTCATATACCGATATGCAGGTATATGATGGTCCAGAGGCAGGTCACGCAAAACATTTGAATATGAGAGATTCTCAAGGCGGAACGAATACTTGGGGAGTTCATCATATTGATAATCCTCAATCCTCGGGAACAATTGAATTTTACCTTTGGGCAAATAACCCCACTACCGTGGGTTCGCCAACCAAAAGACATTACATGAATTTTAGAGCTACGGATAACACAAATGCATTTCGTATGATGGTTATCCTAAGCAATGAAAAATTACAATATTATGACGGATCTTCTTGGCAAGATCTTGCTTACACAACCCCAGATGTGTGGTATCATCATTCGATTTCTTTTGATTGTGAAGCAGGGGTAAAAGGGCAGTTCACATGGATCGTAAGCGATGAACAAGGAACTGAAATAGGGCGAGTAGACAACCACGAGTTTGAAAACGATTTAAACACAATTGATGAAATCTATTTAGGGACTCACGTAAGCGATTACAGGGGGACAACTAAATGGGACGCGTTTGGTTTTAGTTGGGATCCAAATTATAATATAGGCGATAACCTCGATGAAGGTTTACTAATAGGCTATGAAACCGAAGAGATCTTAAATTGGATTGGTTATTCATTAGACGGACAAAATAACGTAACTATATCGGGGAATTACACGATTCCTGTACCTGTTAATGGAACACATACAATCCAAGTATTTGGAAACGATTCAATAGGAACGATGTATGAATCTAATTTAAGATATTTTACTTATGGGACAATATCAATTCCGGGAATTACTATAATTTCTCCTACAGCGAACGAATGTTTTAATAGTGTTGCGCCAGATTTTCAAATATCTATATCTGGCGCTTCAATAAATACTACGTGGTACACTATTGATAATGGGTTTACCAATATTACGTTTTCAGGGCAGACTGGAACTATAGATCAAACGGAATGGGATAAAAAAGGAGAAGGCGATATAAATCTTCGATTTTACGTTAATGACACGCTGGGAAATTCAAGTTATTCTGACGTCACACTCAAAAAAGATACATTAACACCCCTCATAACTATACATTCACCTCTCGAAAATGAATTGTTTGGCAAAACTGCTCCTAAATATAATCTCACGATTGTAGAATCTAATATTGATTTGATGTGGTACACTTTGGATTATGGTGTAACAAACATTACTCATATGCTTTTCAATGGGACTATAAACCAATCAGAGTGGAATAAAATAGGAAATGGAACAGCTGATATCAGATTCTACGTATTAGATAGAGCAGGGAACGCTGCTTATGCGGATATAACCGTAAGGAAAGAAATTAGCGATCCAATTGTTATAATAAATGCTCCGTTAGAGAACGAGGTTTTCGGATTTACAGCCCCTTTCTTCAACGTATCTGTTATTGAGCCCGATTTTGATTCAATGTGGTACACTCTCGATGATGGCATAAACAATGTTACAGCTTCCGGATTTACAGGAGGTATTAGCCAGACAGAATGGAACAAAAAAGGGAGTGGTATGATAATTATTAGATTTTATGCAAATGACACATTGGGAAATAACGGATATGCTGAAATAGCAGTAGAAAAGGATATAACTGATCCCACTATTCAAGTCAATACGCCGATTGATGATGCTATATTTGGATATAATGCTCCTAGTTATGATATTTCTATAACTGAACCTAATTTAGATTCAATGTGGTATACATTGGATAATGGGTTAACTAATATCCCTATATTTAGCTTTACTGGGGATATTGATCAAACAGAATGGAACAAAAAAGGAAGCGGAACGGTGTCGATTAGGTT
>JAEOTS010000044.1 GCA_016839745.1 Promethearchaeota archaeon | reverse complement strand
TCGCCAAACTGGTCAACGAGCATTTTATCCATTCCACGAGGTCCGAGTGATGTTCGCACCGCTTCAGCGATAACTTTCGCAGCTGCGATGTTATTTTCCATAGCATCTTTTCCACGTGTTCTTTCGGTCCCTTCCTTCATAATAAAGATAGGTTGACCGCCTAATTGTGCCATTTTAAATTCACACTATTTGATTTTTTAAAATAATTATTAGTTATATAATGATCTCTAAGTCATAAAATTAAAAAAGTTTACGAAAATTTTATTTTTTAAAACTTAAAGGGGTGTTTGTAGAAAATAATGAGATTTGTAAAATTTCGTATAGCAAATAAAAGTTTTTTCTCGCTTTATTTCTGTAGTTCTCTTTTCTTTAGGCGTAAATCTTTAGATCGGCATCTTCGACACTTTTTTGCTCTGAGGGGGTTTAAAGCTCCGCATTTGCGACATACGGTTTTCATTAATAAATGATGTCTAGCTATCTTTCTTTTATATGGGTCATCAATGGGCATACAATACTCTCCTTTATCTGCTAACTATTTTGGTTTATTTAATGATTATTTTACTGCTATTCTTCTTGAAACAATTTTATTAGGTTCTTATTCAAGTTTCAACTAAAGAATAAATTGTAAAACATTTGCAAGCTAAAAAATTTTTTGATATAGGATTACATGCGATAAAGAAATAAAGTAAAAATTAAAATTTTATAAATAATTTTAAGCTTTAAGTTAGAATTATATTAATTTCAAATAAGTTGAAAAAGTTGCCAAGCGAGATATTTGACGAGGAAAAGTTTTTAGAATTAGCGGAGTTTGCCGTCCATTGTCGGGTTAAACGAGTAAAAGATGTTGTGAAGTTGAAGTTAAGAACCAAAAAGCGACTATATACGTATAAAACGGACCCTACAACTGCTGATAGACTTGTAAGAAATCTTACTTGTGATATTATCGAGTTATAAGTGGATTAGAAGCTAAATGAAAAATCTTCCCGCGTGTAAAACATGTGTAAATTCTGGATTTTTGTGTGCTAGTTGTCAAGAAAAACTAGATACGGGAGTTCTTACTCAATTTGAGTTAGATTTAGCTAAGGATTTACTTGTTTTGGAAGAAGAAGAAAAATTTGGATTTCTAAAAAATGTTTCTTTCTTTAAAGCAATCGATTTCGAGGATGTCGTCATATTTGTTGTCGGAAAGAAAGATAAGATTAAAATCACGCAAAATTTAATAAATTGGATAAAAGAAACATACGAAGTGGACGATTTAATTTTAATAGAACGAACCCAAAACCTTAGAGCCGCTTTAGAAAGTTTAATCGCTCCTAGCAAATTAATTTCGTTAAATGAGATCTTTTTGGCCACAGGAGATATTGAATTTAAAGGAGTTCTTTCCAAAAAGGATCAAGAAGCAATCTTATTTACCAAGGAAGAACTTGAAGAATTAATTCTTGAGCTCACTGACAAAACAATTCGTATCGAATTTGAATAAATTAAATTATTTTGTTTCTCAAATTCTTATTATCGAGTAGGTTTAATATATTGTGGATGAATATAAACAAGTCATCTTAATACGGACAGATTTAAAGATGGGTACAGGGAAAAAATGTGCTCAGTCGTGCCATGCTTCGATATCATCAGCAGATTTGGTTAGGATAAAAAATAAAGAAGCATGGAAAAAATGGAAAAACACCGGACAAAAGAAGGTTATTCTAAGAGTAAGTAGCATGGAAGAACTTAATGAGATTGTCTTTAAATTAGAAAAAAATAAAATCCCCTTTTTTTTAATTAGAGACGCTGGGTTAACACAGCTAGCTCCTGGAACCACCACTGCTTTAGGAATAGGACCTGCACTCTCGGAAACCTTAGATAAAGTTACTGGGGATTTAAAGTTACTATAATATAATACTTTTAGGCTAATAAAATTGGAAGAAAATAGAGATATTGTTCACGTCTTTAATAATAATAACGAGAGAGAAGTCGAAAAAATTGTAGGTATTGAAGTATTTTCAACTTCTGGAATAAAATCTATTCATGGAACTATTAAAAACCGTTATAAGGACTTTATCGTTAAAGAGATCACTTACTCAGGACGAGTTCTAGAGATTAACGAGGATTACACTCCCACTAGTTATTCTGAAGAAACCAAAGACAATTATACTACTTTTAACCTTGTGAAAATCAATAAAGACACATTCGAAGCGGTAAGATTGATTAGCAGTGCTTTGGGAATAGCACCTAAAGCAATAGAATATGCGGGATTAAAGGATAAACGAGCCATAAGCGTTCAACAAGCCTCAATTAAAGGAAATCATGTTGAAAAGTTAAAGAAATTAAAATTAAACGATATTTTTATCAGAAATATTAACCCTTCAAAATATCCCGTTAAATTAGGAAATAATTGGGGAAACCACTTTGAAATTACTATTAGAAATATCGAACATAAAGGTAATGAAAAAAAAGTATTAGAAGATTTATTAGTGATTTTACGCACTCAAGGATTTCCAAACTACTACGGGATTCAAAGATTTGGCACTTTTAGACCGAATTCACACCTAGTAGGGAGATTTATTTTAGAAAACGAATTTAAAAAGGCGTTTGATGAGTTTGTTATAACAAATTATTCATCAGAATTACCTCAATCTCGAGAAGTAAGGGAAGATCTAAGAAAAACAGGTAATTTCGAAAAAGCGTACGATGCATTTCCTAAAGGTTTAAATTATGAAAGAATAATGATTAAATATTTAATAGATAATCCTCGTGATTACGAAGGAGCAATTAATCACTTACCTAAGTACCTTATTAAGTTACTGATTAGTTCATTTCAATCTTATTTGTTCAACAAAATGATATCCTTGAGATATAAAAAAGGAATTTCTTTAAGCAAACCCGTTAAAGGTGATATTTTTAATATTTTAGACGACGAGAATGGAAATATCACTCAAATCAAATATTTATACAACGGATTGTACGATAAGTTTCTCGAAGAAGCTTATGATTTAAACCGAGCTAAAATAGTATATCCATTAATTGGATATAATACAAATTTAGACGAGTATCCAACCATTAAATCTTTAGCATTAGAAATTCTTGATAATGAGGGAATATCTGCAGATATATTTAACCATAAATTGTTAGAAACATACGAGTTCAAGGGATCATTTAGACCGATAATTGCTAAACCTTTAGGCTTAAAAATTTTGGAATATTCTGAAGACGAGGTTTTTCAGAATAAATATAAATTAAAAATCGAGTTTTCTCTACAGAAGGGCTCTTATGCAACGTTACTATTACGTGAAATCGTAAAATAGAAGATTATTCTATATTTATCTCGTATTCTTGAATTATTTCATTTCCTAGAATATCATTTACTTTTACTGCTATACAATAATTTCCTTGTTTGCTATAGGTATGAAAAATTGAAGTTAGGTTCAATCTACGATTCTTTAACGTTCTGTATGAAATCCAAGTCGAGATAAAATAATCTTTTCGATGATTAAAGTCTATAGTCCAACTATCAATCCAATCAGAAAAACTTTTTATCTTATTTTTTATCTTCTCTTTAATAAGATTTACGTTTGGAATGGAGTAATCTATTAAATCAATTAGAACATTATTCTTGTCTTTATATATTTTAACATCAAATTTGACATTCTGAAATAAGGAGTTTTTTGATTTATCTTGAACACTTTCAGTTATAAATCTTATATCAATATCATTATCTTGCTGATTATTGTTAATCCTTAAGACTCTAAATGGTTTGGGAATTTCTTGATATTTATGTTCCCAATTTATGAGATCATTACTATTCCAAACATCAAGTATTCTTTTACGACATATGTTTATAGCGTGTTTTCCTATATCTGAGCCAATCCATCTTCGTCCTAGTTTTTCAGCTACTACTAATGTTGTGCCAGTTCCACAGAAAAAATCTGCTACAATATCATTCTTATTTGAAGAAGCAAGAATTATCCTCTTCAACAATCTCTCAGGTTTTTGCGTGGAAAATGCTTGATATTCTGGAGTATTTGCCCTGATATAAGGTAAATCTGTCCAAACATCACGAGGAAAGATTCCCTTATTTGAGATGTATACTTTTTGCGAGAGTTTTTTACCGTTATGACTACCTCCGCGATGATAATAAGTTCCATTATCGTCAGTTTTTAAAGCAAACTTAACTCGGTCAGAGTATTCCATATAAATGTTAGGATCGTCGTTAAAAGTATAATCATTAGATTTCGTATAAAATAAAATCGTATCAAAAGAGCGGATAAAGAACTTCCTCGTTCTAGCTGAAGCTGCGGGATACGCCCAGATTATCTCATTTTTAAAATTTTCTTTTCCAAAAATTTCATCCATTATTATTTTTATATAATGTGAAATGTGCCAATCTAAATGCACATAAATACTTCCGTCTTCTGCGAGCAATTCCTTCATTAAAATTAATCTTTCATATAAAAAATCAATATAAGCATCAATACCTCCACTCCAAGAGTCTGAATAAGCCTTCCTGACTTCAAACGAGTCCTCTTCTCCTATAAACATTTTGGCTTCGAAATTCCCTCCTGTCGCAAAAGGTGGATCGATATAAATTAATTTGATTTTTTTCGAGTAAATTTGGAGCAAAGAATACATAATATCTTTATTATCTCCTTGGATTAAGCAATTAACCCACTCTTTGGATGATACTTCTTTCTTTTGATATTCTTCCATTTTTTTTTTAATCATTTCGTTATGTATTCCAATATTGTCAATTAATGGGTATCTAATCAACTCCTTTATATGGAAAGGGTAAACAGGTTGAGATTTATTGGTGTTAGATATTCGAAAATTATCTTTGCCCTTCCAATCTAGATTCGGCATTATTAATCGACTATAAGATGACAAAAAATTTATTCTTAATTTCCTTTACAAATTTAATTTAAATAAAAATATGAAATTAGAAGGTTACTATGTCTTTTGATGAATTAGATGGATGGAGGAAAACTCATTATACCAGAGATGTTACCCCCGAATTACGCGATCAAGAGGTAATTCTAGGTGGATGGGTAAGAAATTTCCGAGATTTAGGCGGTCTGAAGTTTATAAGCTTGCAAGATAAATATGGAGAACGGCAGATTACTTTGAAAAAAGGAGTTGTATCCGATGAGTTATTTGAAAAAGCAAAACTAGGATACCAATACTGCTTAATGATAAAAGGAAAAGTAAAAGAATTTAAAACGGCACCAGGCGGAATTGAAATTATACCGTCAGAAATAAAAATATTGAATAGAACCCCGGAAAAGCTTCCTATTGATATGACTGGAGAAACTATATCAGAACTTGATCTTAGGCTAAATAATAGGGCTTTGGATCTACGATCCTTAAGAAATCAAGCAATTTTTGAGATTCGTGGCCAAGTCTTAAAATCAGCTAGGAGTTTTTTACGTGAACAAGATTTTACTGAAATTACAACCCCAAAAATAATAGGTTCCGCGACAGAAGGTGGTACTGAGTTATTTCCTATTATGTATTTTGATAGAGAGGCATTCTTAGTTCAATCTGCTCAATTGTATAAAGAACAATTAAGTGGAGTATATGAAAGGGTATTTGAGATAAGCCCTGCTTTCAGAGCGGAAAAGAGTCACACAAAAAGGCACATCTGCGAGATTTTTACATTGGATGTAGAGATGAGCTTCGTTAATATGTATGATGTTCTGAAAATACTAGAGGAATTAGTTCATAACGTAATAACGAATATTAGAGGAAATAACATGGCTGCTCTAAAAATTCTTAACATGGAAGATAAAACACTCGTTCCAGAATTACCCCTTCCACGCTATAGGTACGATGAAATTCTTGAATTACTGGAAAAAAAATACAAAATTTCTGTTGAATGGGGAGAAGATATCTCGACAGAAGCGTATAGGAAATTAGGAGAAGAATTAACTGGATACTACTACATAACTCATTGGCCAATGACAATAAAACCTTTTTATATTCAACCATCAAAAGATGTTAAGTATAGTGAATCGTTTGATCTTCAAATGGGGTGGCTCGAATTAACATCTGGAGGCACTCGAGTTCATAATAGAGCACAATTAGAAGAAGCCATAGAAAACAAAGGTTTGAATGCTTCTTCTTTTGACTCCCACCTTATTGCATTTGATTTTGGGATGCCTCCTCACGCAGGATTTGGATTAGGAATTGCCCGTTGGATAACATACATTTGCGGTCTAGATGACATTCGAGAAGCAGTGATGTATCCAAGAACACCCGAACGATTAACACCTTAAACAATTAACAAATGTAATTTTTTGAATAATTATGTCAGAAGAATGGATTGAGTCTTATTTAAGCGCTGGAAAAGCAGTTATAGCCGCTAAGAAGCTAGCTGAAAAACTCATAAAACCAAGAGCATCCTTTTTAGAAATTGCCAATAAGTGCGAAGAAGAAATATTAAATCAAGGATGCGAATTATCATTTCCAATTAATATGTCGTTAAACGAGCATGCTGCTCATTATAGTCCTACTATCGACGATCCTACTGTGGTTCCTGATAAAGGACTGTTGAAAATTGATTTAGGCTCTCATTTTAACGGATATATTGCTGATTCAGCAATTACTTTTAATATTAATAGCGATCCAAAGCTTCAAAATTACATAGATGCGGCCCAAGAGGCGCTTGATGCGGCGATCGAAATTTTTAAACCTGGTACTAAGTTGTATGAATTAGGCGAAGTGATCGCAGATAAAATTCATAACCATGGATTAAATCCAATTAGTAATCTTGGAGGCCATGAATTAAAACAATTTAAACTGCATGCCGGTCCATTTATTCCTAATGTAAAGGATAAAAGTCATAATGAAGTATTAAAACCGGGGGACGCCTACGCTTGTGAGCCATTTGCTACTTCAGGTAAAGGTTTAGTCACCAACGGCAAAATGTCTTATATTTACCGCTTTGTTAAGAGAGTAAAAAAGAATTTACCCTACGAAGAAATTAGCTATATGAAGAAAATAGAAGATTTAACCAAAAACCTACCTTTTTCACCACGATTATTAGAAAAAAATAACATTATTCCGAAAAACAAAATACAAAGGATAATTGATACATTTAAGCGAAAACAAATCCTCGATCATTATCCTATATTAATAGAGATAACTGGAGCCCCAGTTGCGCAACAGGAACATACAATCATAATCGATATGGATGGAAATCCTATTGTTACAACGCAAGAATAAATTTAAGGAAAAAATCACAAGTGTCATATTATGTGCTGGTGAAGGTGCACGCGCTAGAAATATCTCTAAAAACATTCCAAAACCGCTTGTTAAAGTTGAATCTTTAAATAATCAATCTATTCTTTCTTTAATTATTTCTAACTTAATAAGTTTAAAGCTGGATCCAATCGTTGTGGTAACGGGACATTTAGGGGAACAAATTGCAGATTTTGTAAACTCTCCTCAATTAAAAAACCAGTATGGTGAAGATTCTATCATTATTCATAGTTCTGGAGATGATTACAAATTAGGTCCTCTATTTTCATTTTTAAGTATTACAAAAAATAATCAGATCTTTAAAGAAGATAAGTTATTTATGGTTTTTCCAGGAGATACTGTTTTTGATTTCAATCTAATTCAAGAAATTCTAAACCTTTTATTAGAGAACTACTCGTTAGTTATCAATAATTCAATTATATTTTATAGGAAGATAAGAACCGATATGTTAAAAAAAAAGTATGAAAAATACTACCCTAAATATGAAAAAAGTATCTCTTATTTAAGAATTGAAGAAAAGGACTCAAAAGCGATTGTTAAAGAGATTTCTCAAGAAAAATTGAGTTCCATTTCTAATCAAGAAGTGATTAAACAGGTTATTCCCATTTTTATATTTAACAACGCATATGTTAAAGCAATTAAAGATCTCGCTAGCTCAGTCAAATTTCGTACTATTCGCGAAGTAGTAAACTTAATGCTCGAGAGAGAAAAGCATTTTTTTGCCGTATCGGTTAGTCCAGAGAATAATTTCTATGACATTGATACTCCTCTAGACTTTAAAATTCTGAACGAAAAAAAAAAAGGTGGACAATAGTAGCTCCGATTATCTCAGAAAACATGTTTCAAAGGAAATCAATCTCTTACTCCAATGAATCGTATCTGGATCAAAGCTCTATTGAGGAGGCTAATAATTTTATTTTAAAGACATATAAAGTTTGAATGTCTCGTGTAGCAAGCGAAAAAAACTGCTAAATTCAACAAGAGTTCAAGCAAATATGTTCCAATTTATACTTTATTTCATGTCAATTTTAACTAAATTGCTTCTCTTTACAAAATTATTGCTCCAGCGTAATAAATAATAGTAATCTCCTAAACAAATATCAATCTTGCCTGTAATTTAGGATACAACACTATAAGAACATAATTAAATAAAACCGAATGGTAATCAAGGCGTAAGTATTAACTCTGGTTTGAAGAAAAAAACTCCAGAACTTAAGAATCATTTATCAATTTTGCAACAACAAGCTCGTTGTTTAAATTGTAATTCTGTATTATAATCCAATGATTTATACTATTGTCCAATATGACATATACATAATCATCTATTTAAATTTAATTATTAATTTATGAAATATATCCACTCCATTAATAGGAGAAAGTTTAATAGATTCTAATATTATTACTCAAAATGAAATTTAAATAAGAAAGTGCAATTTTAAAAGAAAATGTCCGTAAGAATAAAGATAGATCTCTTCGGAATAGGAATTATTAATGGTGAATTACTACGACACATCGCACCATTATCCACAGACGCAATCGTTGATAAATTACCTATAATTTTACGAGGTCGATTTAGTTTTGGCTCAAAAACTTATTGGACGCTTCCCGGTATTGAAATTTATAAAGGATATAATCCAAAATCAGTTAAAAGCGTTGAGAAAGGAGATATTATTTATAATCCTAAAACTGATGAATTGCTTATACTTCTGGAAAATACTGAAATGCCTAATAAAGTAAATAAAATAGGTTTAGTATCTGATAACCTAGAAATATTACTAAAAGCTACGAATGGCTTGAACACTAAAATTTATAAAGCAAAATAGTAATTAATGAGAGCTTAAGAAGATAATTATGGCTATCTCTAATAAATTGACCGTAGTTTTTACCTTTTTCTACTTAGGAGTTATAATATACTTAATTTTATTTCTAACAGTTCCTGCTATTCAAAATGTAATAATTCAATCAAGACAAAATATAGCAGGTGATACAGAAGGTTCCAACTACTTTATCGCACTTTTAGTAGCGTTTTTTATTTGTCTTTTAGGAAATGCTAGTGTAGGCTTTCCAATACCCTATCCATTTGTTCTTTTCTCATTTTCTAATTCGATTTTTATCCGATATTCAAATATTGGATTAAATCTTGGCGAAATCCTATTAAATGGTCCATTTTGGTTAGAAATATTAGTATTAGCAGTTGTTGGAGGACTTGGAAGTGCTTTAGGCGAACTTGTAGGATTCTTAATTGGTATTGGAGCAAAAAAAGTAGCAAGTAAGTCCCAATCAAGAACGCTAAACAATGTCCAAGGATTTGGAAAACTTGTCCTAGATCACCCAAAATCAATGCATATATATATTTTCATTGCAGCAGCTCTACCTATACCAGATGATCCGTTATGGATCGCTTTAGGAATGTCTGATAAAAAGATTAACTTTCCTATCTGTATTTTATGGGCTTGGTTAGGAAAAAATGTGACCACCGTCTTCTATGTGATTTTTCCTATATTGATATCGCTTGGATTTGGAGCTACTGGGATCGAAGTTGACGACGTCTCGAGTGTAATAACGGAAGCATTAATGCTAATTATTACACTAGCTATTATGCAATTTATTTTAAGTTTTAATTGGGAAAAATATCTTAATAACATAAGAGAGAAGAACAAATTGTAGTTCTATAAATTTATTCTAAGTGAATATTATTTCTTGTTGTTTCTTAGACAATTTTTACATACGAAGACAGTTTTTTCACTGTTTTTTGAATTCTCATCTTGGTAAATTCGTTTGTAAATATAATCACCACATATTTGGCATAACGCAACTGTCCTAGTTTCGCCTAATAATGGGCCTAAATTATCAAAAGTCATAAATAAAGTTTACATTTGTGGTTTAGAGATGGTTATCTCGATATTAGAAATTAAATCTTTTTTGTTTTTATTAGATTGATTGTCTCTCCTATAATTTCTACGTTGATTTCTTTCGAAATAAGGACGACTACCTAGTGAAACATTAGCAATTTCTACGCCAGGATAAAGGCGATTTTTTAAAATTTCAGCAACTTCAACAGCGGTTGAAATCTCTTCTCCTTCACCTTTTATTAATAATGATTTCGTCCCCCCTGAAAAGGCAAAAATAGCATCTTTAATTGTTTTTTCCCTATCTGTTCGATTTCTAACTATAAGTGTTGTATCGTTAGGCATGAAAGAACCTCATTACCATATGTTTACTAAGTTTGATCTAAAAGTAGACTATAATATAAAAGTTGTCCAAGCAATATAAAATTTATTTAAATTCATTCATTAACACGGTAATTAAAAAGCAGTACTTTTAATAATCTATTGATTAAAACCATGAATTTTTCTTATGTGTTATAATTTATCTAGAATTTCATAAGTTAAAATCCGAACGAGAATTGAGATCGTCCAATATCTTTTGATATTCAGAGCTCCTTTCCTCAAAATGTTCAATAATTTTTCTTTCGTCTGTATCTAAATAATCAAATAATGGAAAAATAATTTCAATGCTTTTAGTAAAATCGCCTATTATTTTTTTATACCATTCATTTGGTTTTACCAACATTTCCTTGATTTTTTTGCTAAATTTTGCTTTTTTTTTCTTAAAATCAGTCGTTTGATCGGTTTTCTTCAGATTAATTAGAATCTCTTCGTATTTTTTTATTTCTTTTTCTATTTTTTCTCTAAATTTAGGAATTCTGTAAATCTTTTTGTCAATTTCAGGATCCCATTCATACAAATAGTAATCATCCTCTTCAGCTTCTAATTCATCTTCAGTAATTTTAACATCTCTTTTTAAAACCATTATGAGGCCGAAATTCCTTTGAAGTTGAGCTAAGCCTTTTTTCCGCAATACCTCATCAATAAAGTTGATTTGTTTCAAAGCATTTCCTATGTTTTTATTAATCTCTTTTATGTCTTTTTCGACTTGTTTAACCATTTTTTCTTTTTCAAATTCGAATTTAAGTTCAATAGCATTTGAATATGTAGCAAACATGCCCCGATCTGGATTTTTTAACCTTATTCCAGCAATCCCAAGATAGTAAGATTTTGATCCTTTTTGACAATGATCGAATACTACCGCAATTGCGTAGGGATTTACACCTTGATAAAACAACTGAGTTTCAATATCTCGTGGCGAAAAAATAAAACCGATACCTGGATGCGTATGCCACCATCCTACAAAGAAGTCTTCTTTATTATCTTGGACTGCTCTCTCATATATTGCAGTGTTAAATTGAGCAGTATCTACGTAATGCTTACTTTTATATTCAACATATGCTCTACCTCCTACCATTACGGGGATCGCGTCATTAATAATTACTTCTTTATTTTCCTTTATCGATCCTATTAGAATGCCGTAGACTTCTCGCCAACTTCTTTGTGGTAGATCATCATTTCCATATCGCATAGCATACCCAACAATACGCCTATAGGCGTTATATGATATAAAAATGGGTGATTCGGCGGGATCAATTCCAAATTTCTGAATATAGTGTTCCTTAGTCGAAATCTCAATAAAATCATCTGAATCTGACGCTGTAGCTTCTAAATCTTCCTTCTCGTTTTGACGATTATCAAGGTTGTTATTTTCCACTTCTTTACTGTTACTCTCTTTTCCGTTCATTAAATAATCAAATGATTTTCTAAATTCTTAATCGTTTCAACTATATTATTGGATAAATTTAAAACTTTTAAATTTATCAATCTTTTTAACTAATAAGAAAGATCTAACTTTAAAACCACTTCACGATTTAGTTCCAATGATATTGCGAGAGTTGTTACACATCTAACCAAGAATTTTATAAAGAGAATCCTCACCCTTATGAGCCCGATTGGAGAAAACTCTACCCGTAAAATGATTCTTATTGGCTTCTGTGGATTACCAGGTTCTGGTAAATCAACAGTGTTAAAAGCTATTAAGGATCTAGGTGTTATAATAACGATGGGTGATGTAATACGAAACGAAGCGCAAGGAAGAGGTATTGAACCTACAGACGAAAATCTAGGTAAAATTGCTCAAGAATTACGAGAAAAATTCGGTCCAGAAATTATAGCTGAAAAATGCGTAGCGTTAATTAAAAATTTAGATAGTGAGGTTGTTTTTATAGATGGTTTGAGATCTATTGCCGAAGTTAAGACTTTTCGAACCTCGTGGAAATTTCCAATTGTAGCAGTAGTAATTGATGACAATGTAAGAATTGAAAGACTCTCGAATAGGGGAAGACCAGATGATCCTAACACTTTTGAAGATCTAAGAGAAAGAGACCAACGCGAAATCGCCTTTGGTTTAGATGATGTAATTGATAATGCAAATTATAAGATAAATAATAACCTCTCAAAAAAGAAAGTTCAAAAAATTACGAGAAAATTAATTTTAAAAATTATCAAGAATTATTAGAATCCTATTTCAAGTAATCTACAATTGCTTTTGCTAAGGAAACTTTACTTGCTTCATTATCAATTGAATCAGTGCCAATTATTTCATCAGCTCCTGCTTTGATAATTCTGAACTTGGCATTTTCTAATAATAAAGCATGAGTCGCGACAGCAAATACTCTATTAGCTCCACTTTCTTTTGAGAGTTTTATAGCTTTAGCCATTGTTCCTCCCGTAGCAATAATATCGTCAGAAACGACTACATCTTTATTTTTTAAACTTAATTTGCCAGACATAGTTATCTCTCCCGTTTTTACATCTCTTACTTTTTCAAAGTAATCTACGGGCACATCTTCTCCAAAATGTTTGGCAAATGCTTTTGATCTTTCAACAGCGCCTTTATCTGGAGCCACAACTACGATTTCTTTGACATCTAAAGATTTAATATAGTCGGCTAATATTTTCATAGAATCAATGTTAATCCATTTACATTGAACCTCTTCTAAGATTTTTGGAGCGTGTACGTCAACCACATAAAGTTCGTCTACTCTCATAGAATCAATAAGACACAACACTAAATTAGCAAATTTACACTCTCCAGGTCTAAAAATCTTATCTTGGCGAGCATATGCGAGATAAGGAATCACAACGACGATTTTTTCAGCCCCCATCCTTTTGACAGCATCGATCATCATGAGAAGCTCAATTAAACGAGCGTTTTGATTTCCACTTGAACTTGGTCCTGTTGATTGAACTATTATAATTTCTTTCCCTTCAATCAAGGATTCATTATCTAAGTTTATCCTGAGGTAGTTTTCTCCGTCAGGGAATGTTTTTGATTCAGTATTAAAGTAATTAATATTTAACTCTTGAGCAATTCTAATTCCTAGTATTTGACTTGCCGGACCTACAATTAAGATCTTTTCCATAAGATATCACAATATTGTTTTAAATTGTTTATTTTAAGTTATTACTCCATTTCTTATATTTTTATTATACATTTTTACCCTTTATTTTTTTTAAATTTTCCAATTAAATCCCTTAAAGCCGTAACTGCTAATTCTAGGCTATGTTTATGATCCTCTGGTAAGCCATGTAATGCGAGGTCAATATCTTCCGGTTTCAATTTTTCCGCATATTCAACGGTTTTACCCTCGATTAATAAAGTAGCTTGGCTTCCTGTTGCTACTGTAGCTCCACAACCATCAGTAAAAAAATTTGCTTTTTCAATAATTCCGTTTTTGATTGTTAAATAAAATTCCATTGTCTTTTTCCGTGGTCCCAAATATGAATGTGAAATAGTAAAATTAGAAGGTTTACCCCAATTTTTAGGGTTATGAAACAGATTTACAATATATTCGTTAAAATCGCTTACTTCTTTGTCAATTATCTCTTGCTGAAGTTCCTTAACAAATCTATCAAAATTGTCCTCTTTTTGAGGCATCTTACTTATTTTCACCCAGATGTTTCAAAATATGCTTTTTTAAGCGTTCCATTCTTATAACTTCGCTTGAACTTTTGTTATATTTGTCTAATATGTTTAAGATTTCCTGATTTATTTCATTATGTTCTGTTGTACAAGTACTTTTTTCTAAAAAATCTTCTCCGTGCCTTATAGCAGCTAAATTTTCAGTTATTTTAACTAACTCAGTCGCAATAATGCTGTTAATATAAATTAAATCAGAAAACATATTTTTCATATATAAAACTAATTTTAATTGGTCAGCAGACATAAAGTATAAAATTTCTACTAAAATTAATTAGTTATTATTTATGAGGTACCAAAATCGTTTTAGAAGATAAAAAGATAGTAAAAAGCTACGTACATCATTGCTCCGAAGATGAGAAGAATCACAATTGACATTCTCAATAAAAATGTTTTTTTCATCTCAGGTTTTAAAACTTCTTTAGGAAAGTTTTTCAAATTGCTTAGATATTTGAAAAAAGGCTTGTTATCTTTAACTTTAAGAGTAATTGGTATTCTATAAGTAATGCTAGCTGTCTTTACTTCAAAAACATCAATGGGAAGGCACAAATAGAAAACGCTGATTACAATTATCGTTATCCATAAAAATGTACTAATCAAATTATCAAGTATCAAAACTATTGTGTCTGCTGTTAGCCACCCTTCTAATTGTTGAAGAGTTAAGTAAATTAATAATAAACTAATTCCAAAGATATCAAAGAAATCTAATTTTCTATACCATTTTCTCACAGTAATGGATTTAACATTATCCGCAGCTACATAATGAAATTTAAAACTAAAAATACGTTCAAACCTAAATTTTTTTGATTCTTTGTTAAATTGAAATGCATCACCACCCTTTTTACTAAAGTCATAGAAAAGACTTTTTATTAGGAGCATTGAACCATAAATTAAAGCAATCCACCAAACTAAAGGACCAAATAATACCATTTGGGTTAGCATAATTATAGCGATAATTATCAAAAAAAAACCAAAGAATAATTTGAACAATTGAAAATGAGAAGATTCTACTTCCGTAAATATTGTAGTGTCGTTATTATCGTCCAAATTTCGTGATTCCGAGGTGCGTTCTAAAAATTCACTAAATTCTTCCTTAAATCGAGATTGTCTCCTCAATTTGATTGGAGAAAACCACATTTCATAAAGTTTCTCCTTTGTAGCGATTTCAAAATAATTCTGTTGAAAAAAAATCAAAATAACCAAGGCGATAATATCCAAAATGGATAATAATAAAAATGTCCATGACAATACAAACTCAGGACCCGCTCGTTCTGCAGCAAATAAGGGAATTGCAGTCATTAATTGCAAAACGATGAATGGAAACATAAGAATAATCCAAGCTAGTTTTGGTCCTAAATGGTTATTTTGATACCGAAAAACCTCGATATCTCCCTTAGGGATTTCTGTTAACCACGCAAATCCTGGTCTGATCTCATAGAAAAAGAAGAAATTCTTTGATTTAGAAAAAATACCGCGAAACGGACTCATTATAAAATATATTAGCAAGCTAACTCCAGTTATTAACATAGGAAGACCAGTGACGTAAAACCATGAGGGTCCTCCGAGAACAACAGCACTTCCAAATTCTACCTCGTGACCTACATCATCTCCGAATACAAGAAAAGATATTATTCCATTTATTATTAAAATTAATGCTGCTATAAGTCTCATTATGCTAAAAGAATTGAATTTAATGTAGCTTTCAACGGGTTCCCTTAGGTCTCGCATTCTTTTAAATGTTAAAGAATTCTCCCGTAAATAGTAAGGTGTAATATAAAATTTAGATGTAATTATTCCTCCAAATATAATGATTAAGATATTGATGAGCAATGAGAGATTAAAACCGTTAAAGGTGATCTCAAAATCGAAACCAATGAAGGTGAATAAACAACCTAAGAAAATGATGAATAAACCGGTTAAAAGAAATATATAGCGTAATATTCGCTTTTTGGGATGCGTTAATTTTAAATTTTCAATCTCTTCTTCACTTAAATAACTCATCGAAAACACACAATTATATTTTAATTAATAATACATTTTTTGTTTTTATCTTTAATAAAATTTCAATTTTAATTTTGGACTAACAAAAAATGGATTACAAATACTTCCGCGATGGCTTGATTTCATTATCAACAATTCAATTCATTTTTTCTTTTACATTTTTATTCAGTTCAATACTTCTAAAACCTTACATCGCCTTAGAACCAAAAGAAAGAGACTTCATTGTTTTCTTGACTATAGTTAATATGATTTTTAGCATCTACTACTTAGTAGAAGCTTTAAAATTTGAGAAAGTTTTTAGACTGGAAGATAAGCATATTCGCAAATTTGGCAAACGGATAGGCTTAGTTTCTTTATTATATTTACCCCATGTTTTCATCTTTTCTTCGCTCTTGTTTTTAGATTTACATAATTTGCAAGTAATGATAATTTGGTTAAGCCTCATAATAGAAGCCCTCTTACTTGGAATTCTCTTTAAAGAAATCTACGATCTTCTCTTTAAAGAGAAGGCTGAAAGGGAGTTTGAAATTGACCAAAATAGAAAAATTTATTTAGAACGAAAATAAAACTAAAAAATGTTTAAAAATATGATTATATTACCCTTTTCTAACTAAATTAATGCTTGATTGAATGAGCTAATTTTCCTATAGCAGTTTCTATCATTTTAAGTTTAGTTGAATATTTTTCCATTAGTTCAGCGAATTTTTCCACATCGATTTCTTTGTTTTCTTTTAAAAGTTTCAATTCATTAATAGTTCTTACTATACCTGCTTTTTTATCTATTAATCTCTCTCGCTTACTATATGGAATTTTTTGTTCTATTTTCTTCTTTTGAAACGATTTGAATCTTTTAATGTTTAAATCCTTAGGTACAAATTTGGTTAGATAAATTGTACTTTTTGGAACAAAAGGAGCCAAGTTTTCGGGGATAATAATTATAGGCTCAGGATCTTGAATTTTTTTAATTTCCTCGTAGTTTAAAGGCTCAAATTTGTTTTCTTTCATGATATCTTTGACAACCGATAGATTTAGCTCTATGCTGTTTTTCTCCTCGCTCGACAAATCAGAAACACTACTGATCATTTCATTCCAAATTTCCTCTGATTTCAAGAAGTAAAAATTAGCTTTTTGCTGTAACTTTCTAACTTTATCTTTGTTTATATTCGTAATAGAGGATTCTAAAGAGGCTTGGGCTTTAAGTTGGCATGCTTTGCCCATATCGAAGTGAAATTGTCCTCGTAATTGTTGTTTTTTCTTTTCTTCGTGCTTTTTCAAATAAAATAATCTTTTTGATAATGAGCTTAATCCTGCATACAATTTCGAAGCGAAATAAATATTACCAGAATTCTCTTCTTTGAGAGCTGCAATACTTTGTGCTAAAATTCGCGCTTCTTCTGAATTCAATTCGAGATTCTCAGATGAAAGGGTTACGCCTATATCATGCTGATTTACTGATGCAGCACTAAAATAGGCTCCAGTTTTAAAAATCTTACTACACTCAACCATCGCTATTATTGAATCTTCCCAATCCTCTTCATCTTCAAATTTTTCAGAGATATGAGAATACGCTCTTGCCATTACCCATAATGCACGAGCACACTCAAACATTAAATCGCTTATTTGAATCTCTCTGTTATTTTCTAATGGTTCTAAAAATATTGGTGTAAGATCCAAATCTTTTAAAAGTTTAACATGATCTACATTTTGATAGTTAATATTTAACGTCTTAGTGTATTCTAAAACAAGATTTAAATCGTCCAAATTAAAACTTTCTTCTTCTTTATCTAAAGCTTCTTCAAATTTTTTAATTTTATAATGCAGATATCTAATTCTTTGCATTACATCATCTGTAAAAAAAGGCATGTCTTACACTTACAGTTTTTTGTTTAAATTTTAGCTAATTACAATAATTTAATCTCATTTTAAAACCATTTTAAAATTATGAAAATTACTCATTTATATAAAAAATGATTAATCAAAAACTTTTTATCTTTGAATTTGTGTCAGGAGGGGGTTATAATCAGCTTGACATACCTTCGTCCTTATTTTGCGAAGGCTATGCTATGTTAAGAACTATTGCAGAAGATTTCAAAAAATTAGGCTTCCAGATTACTACATTGTTAGACAAAAGAATTAGTCATTTATCTCGCTATTTATATTCTGATATTGTAAAGCTTGTTAAACCTAAGGACGATTTTTTAGAAAAATATATTGAATGCGTAAAAGAATCTACAAGTTGCTTTATAATTGCCCCAGAATTTTCAAAGCATCTCTATAATTTAACTCAAATAGTAAAAGACTATAAAAAAAAAATCTTAAGTGTAGATTTATACGGTGTATGGTTGGGAACTTCTAAGTTAGAAACTTACAAGTACTTTATAATTAATAAAGTGAACTCCCCAAAATCTTATAAAATTCCTTTTAAAGGAAGCGTTATTGATATGGATTTCATACTTCAAAAATTTGATCAACTCGGCAATTCTATTATAATAAAACCAGAAGATGGTGCCGGTTCAGAATTTATATTTCATTTTGAAGCTAAAGATCAGATCTTACAGTTTTTTGAAAGGTCTAAAGCAAAACTTGATGTAGCTAGAAGCTATATAGTTCAAGAATATATTGATGGTGATGATTTGAGCATTTCGATAATTAACAGAACTAACCCTAAAAACACTGGAGTTATGGATCCGATAATTCTGAGTATAAATACTCAAGATGTACAAAATCTAGATCCCAATAAAGATTCTCTCTACTTGGGAGGATTTACTCCTGTAGAAAATTATGAAGTTTTAAGAAAAAAATTAGAAAAGATTTTAAAATCCATGGACTTAACAAATTTCCAAGGCTATTTTGGATTAGATTTTATAAAAAAAACTGACAATTCCATCTATTTTATTGAGATTAATCCAAGATTAACCACATCATATATAGGTATTAGGAACATATTGGACTATAACCCTTTAGAATTTCTGTTTAATCAATATAAATCTAAGATTGAATTGACAAAATCACAGCCAAACAAGTTTTCACATTTCACTCGATTAGAGTTGAAATACTCTGGAAATAAATCGTTCAAGAACATAATTAATGTTATTGTTCCTAATTTAATGAAACTGGTTCCAGAAATAGTAACTCCACCCATAGCTTTACAGAGTTCGAAAACCAACAAAGAGTTAATATACTCTTGTTTTATCTCAACAAAAGCAAAGAATATGATGTCATCGAATAAAAGAATCTCTCAAATAATGACAATTTTTAACAGTTTCAATTTTGATGTTATTAAATAGCAATAAGTAGAACAATTGAAAATCCTCCATAGTGAACCAAGAGTGATACTATTAATGAGTTTTCAATTTTCAATTTTTTATTTACGCTTAAATTGTATGTCAATAACCACAGAGCCCATACTTGAAATAAAATCATAAGAACATTATCTAAAATCTTAACTGAAGCGAAACCGAAAGAACCGGTAGAAATTAAGATCAAATGTAAAAATAAGTAAATATCTAATGGGAATAAGATAATTGCATATGATGTCAAAAATTTCAAGGAATTCTCTTTTTTTTTATAAAAAATTCGACAAATACCTTCGTTAATTAGAAAATAAAAAAACATGTTACCTATAAAAGCAAGAGAGAGAATTATTTTAAGAACTATATCGATAAGCTCGATATTAATTAAGAATTCTCCAAAAAATAGTAAAAAGGGAAACAAGCCATTTAAACCACAAAGTATTGCACCCGTTAATGTAATAATGATCGAAATCATAAGAATCTGATATTTTGTGTTGTGTTCGTAGTTAATATACTTTTTTGGAGTCAAACGCATTAATACTTTTAAAATAGGTGAATTAAATTCTTTTTTGCTAAAATCTGGAGTAAGAATATTATCTATGTTGTCTTTTAACGAATTATAAGCGTGAAGACCTAATTCCGTCAAATAGTACTTCTTGTCATCTTGTTGTTCTATCAGTTGAGATAAAGTATCTAAATGATGGTAAATAGTGCCTGTGCTTACTTTCAATTCTTTTTTAAGATAAGTAAATGAAGAGTATTTATTTTCACCAATGATGTTAATAATTTTTCTCCTCAGTTCATGACCTAAAGCGTAGTAAAAATGAGCTTCAACATCATTAGGTTCACTATTTTTTTTTTTAATATCTTCTTTTTCCTTAATTTTTAAATCCCTACCTAATTATTTTTCTTTACTTATGAGGATGTTTATAATATCGAAGAAGATTAAAATTGATCCGATTATTGAAAAGTAAAAACCAATTTCTGCGTTAGGAAGATAAAGGAATTCTCTTGGAATGATCTCTATTATAAAGACTAAAAAGAATCCGAGTCCTATGAAATTAATTATTACAGAATTTATTCGATATTCAAGATTAACTATGATTACAATAGTCCCAATTAAACATATTACACCGCATATTAATGGGAATAAATATAAAAAAGAATCTTCAATTGCTACGCTCGTTGTAATGATATAGATATGTAATAAAGATTGGTTAGAGAACCAAGATAAAAATTGAGACAGTATCAATAATATCGAACCAGTTAACCCCAATAACCGGAAATCTAAATATTTTTTGATATCCATAGTTTATCATATTTGTGATTTAATTATTATATAAACATTCAAATAGTATAAACTAAAATACTAATATTAATTTAAGTCTTAAAATACATCTAATAAAAAACAATAATTTATTGAATAACATGTCATCAGAAGAAGAGAACGAGATTGACTTGGACTCGATTCCTCTTTTTGACTATTTGAAAAAAGCAATACCCGTTGAGGAACTTAGGGATTTTTCCTCCTCAAGAAGGATAAGTAGTATAGATTTCGTTAAGGGTGTAGCAATTGTTTTAATAATGTTAGCGCATACAGCTGGGGCGTGGTTGGTTCCTTACTGGAAGTTTCTTTACGGGATTGTTTTTTCCTTTTTAGACATACTTGGCCCATCCTTATTCGTTTTCTTATCGGCTTTAAGCGTCGTTTTTAGCATCCGTCGAAGAAAAAAATCCACACCTGAAAAAGTAATAAGAAATAGAATATTTTCGCGAGGAATAATGATAATTACCATAGCAGTTATATTTAACATAGTGTCTATAGAGTTTACAATTCCGGATTATTCCTTTCCTGCTACTTTATGGGGGTGGAACATCCTGATGTTTATTGGTGCATCTCAGATTTTCTCTTATTACGCGCTAAAACTTAGTAAAGTCGCTAGAGCTATTATCGGATTGATTATTATATTTACTTCTGATGGAGTAAGGCAATTTCTCTTTCAGGGAAAAGAAGCTGGAGATTTATTAAGCACTGTTCTACACTACATAATAACTTCTCCCTCTCCTATGACACCTTTGTTACCTTGGATTTCAATTTGCTTTATATCTTCGATTTTTGGAGAATATCTATATGAGGCTATGATGGGAGGAACTAAAAAAGCCTATAAAAAGCTATTTCGAACATTCTTGTATTGGGGTGTTTTTTTAGTTCTCGTAGGAGTTTTTCTTGGCAGAAATTCCTATGTACCTGGAAGTGAATTTTTAGTTGCTACTGATTATACGATTGGTACGTTACCTCTAAATGAATACCCTCATATAGATCTTTTAAATGTTACGAGAACGCAGAGTATTATACCTGAAATTACATATCCGGGTATGTGGGAATTTTTAATAAGAGGAAGAGCTCCCAACATGATATATAATTTAGGATTTGCCCTTATTCTTATTGCAGTATGTTTCTACATTATAGATATGAAAAGGATAATGAACAATTTTATATCAATGATGAATTATTATGGAAAAGTTTCACTTAGCTTGTTTCTACTGCACTTTGTTTTTATAACTCTATTTTTGAATGCCCTAGATCTCATCGCTTATATCTTTGTAATTTTCGGTTATTTTGGGTTTTGGGGTTTTGTAATGTATATTTGGAACGAGTTTTATAGCGGTGTTGGGTCACCAGAGTGGCTTATGGTTCAAGTTGGAAGAATAGGACAAAAAACAGGAAAAACAGTCAAGAAAGAATTTCTCATAATCGAAGAAGAAATAAAAGAAACGGTTCATAAGATTAAAAAAGATCGGGAAGAAGACTCAAATAAATAATTGCTATTCTAGAAATTGCTTTTATCATTTGTGTTTTTGCTGCTAAAAATTTTCTTTTATATGAAAAAGTTTAAATTTTCACAAGATAAGAATATTTTATTAAAATTAAATTTCAAAACACTATCTTCATTAATCAGAGAAAAATGTCGATTGAAAACGAATTTGGAACCGCAACGGAATCTCCTCCTCTATTCAATTACTTACAAGAATTAATCCCTTTAGAGGATATCCGAGATTTTGCATCTCCAAAACGGATTGGGAGCATTGATTTTGTTAAAGGTTTTGCTATAGTCTTTATAATTTTAGCGCATTCCGCTGCAATTTGGTTGGATCGCGAAAATCGGTATCTATACGGATTATTATTTACATTATTAGATTTCCTAGGGCCCTCCCTATTTGTTTTTTTGTCCTCTTTAAGCGTGATATTCAGTATAAAAAATAAAAAAAATATCCTCCCCGGTAAAGTAATTCGTATGCGGATTTTCTCGAGAGGAATCATAATTATTCTGATAGCTACGATTTATAACATCACATCTCTAGCTGCAGAAAAATATACAATTCCCTTTCCTTTAAATTTGTGGGGGTGGAATATTTTAATGTTCATTGGCTTTTCGCAGATTTTTTCTTATTATGCTTTAAAACTTCCAAAATTATATCGCGGAATAATTGGCATTTTAATCGTTCTTCTCTCTAATCCGATTAGAGATTTTATTTTTGTGCCTGGATTGGAAGGCGGTAATTTAGTAGTAATAGCAGTCCATTACATCGTAATAGGTCCAAATCCTATGGTACCCCTTCTTCCGGGACTCGCTATTTGTTTTATTTCTACTATTTTTGGAGAATATTTACACGAAGCGATGAATAAAGGAACTCACGACGCTTATGTGGGATTATTTCGTATTTTTATGATTTGGAGCATAATCTTAATATTAGTTGGTATTGGACTCGGATTTCAATCTTATAGCTCTGGAACAATCCTAGGAGGCGAACTAAAAGAATATCCTAGTATATTTTTATTAACAACCATAAACAGCCAAGGTTTCATAATGGCGGGGATACCCGAATTTTTAATAAGAGGTAGAGGCCCTAATATGTTATATAATTTGGGAGCTGCGTTACTAGTGATCTCTGTTAGCTTCTACTTTATTGATATAAAGAAAAATTATGGTAACTTTGTAAAAATGTTGGTATATTACGGTAAGGTTTCGTTAAGCCTCTTTTTTGTACATCAGATCTTTCTTGGCTTATTCAGTAGGCAATTCGGTATTGCACTCTTCCTCATTAATAACTTGACTTATGTAGGATTAATGGGGTTCTTAATGTATATTTGGATGGAATATGCCAACGGCGTTGGAAGTCCGGAATGGTTAATGGCTGCCATGGGAAGAATGGGGAAAAAGAAGCGTAAATAAGGAAATAGTGTCGAAATTATATCCTAATAATCTTTTTTTTTGTATTTCTCTTTAAAATGTGTATATGTATTAATTTTAGCATTAAGAAAATTATATATAGTAAAAGTAACAAGATATAAATAGGAAATATAGTAAAAGTAATCAAATATAAATTGTTATATTTCTCCTTGTTTAGGTTGATAAGTAAGCATTCTACAACCAAAACATAGAGCACGCAATCTATTGGTGAAACTTTTGAGTAATATGTCATATAAATTTAAAGTGTGTCTATTTGGGCCTGGTAATGTAGGTAAAACGTCGCTGCTTATTAGATACATCAAGGACTACTTTAATCCTGAATTAAAGCAAACCATTGGTTCAAATTTCCTAATTAAAGACGTGGAAATCGATAAAACCAACATTAGACTTTTATTATGGGACATTGGAGGGCAAGATCAATTTGCTAAACTACGTACAATTTATTTTAAGGGAAGTAATGCCGCTTTTGGGGTATTTGATGTAACCAGCCCACAATCGCTCTTGAAATTACCTGGTTGGGTCAGTAGTATTAAAAAAACCGTGAAAAAAACAATTCCGATGATCATTGTAGGAAACAAGATCGATTTGGAACGCCAGGTTGAAAGGCAAGAAGCAGAAGATCTAGCAAAACGATTAAATTGCGACTATTTAGAAACATCTGCTAAAACGGGAGAAAAAGTTGAATTAGCTTTTGAGAAAATTGCTCGAGCTTGTATGAGTTCGATTGAAGAATAAATAATTTTAAGAAGTTATTTATTTTTACGCTTTTTTGAACTAAATTTTATGTTGTACTTTTGTAGTTCTTCTACTAAATTATCCAATCCTATAAATCTTATTGAATTTATCCCTATTTCTTGGGCTGATCTCACATTATTCAAACCATCGTCGATAAATAAAACTTCTTCGGGTTTGCACCCCGCTTTTTTTAAAGCAAGATCAAACATTTTTGGATCTGGTTTTGTCATATGTATTTCATGAGAGAGTATAAATTCGTCAAATAGTTCCCAAATATCCCATTTTTGTTTTTTTAAGTATTTCCAATGGCTAGAATTAATATTTGACATACAGATTAACTTAAAGTTGTTTGATGACTTGATATTTCTAATTAATTTAACCATATCTAAATTGAGGTCGTTAATAATACTATTAAACGATGCGTAAAATTGTTTTTGATCAAGCGAACACACTCCAAGTATTTCACAAGCTTGCTTATAAAATTCCTCATCAGTAATTTTACCTTGATGATATGTATCTGATTGACGAAAAAATTCTAACATAATAGGAGTTTTAGGCTTATTAAAAGGAGATGGTGTTATCACATCGTTAAAAAATCTACTAAAATCCAGTTCAATAAGAACATCCCCTAAATCAATAATGATACACTTTATTGTCATAAGAATCATTTACCTTCTAAAATAAATTTTAGTCGAAAATTTTCTGAAAGGTATTGGTAATTTATATTTTGGAAAACTTTTGGTATCTTCTTGGAGCAATTCTATTAATTTTGATACTTTTATATTGTTAATCTGTTCAGCTGTTGATTTTTTGGGACCAAATGGTTGTCCTATTAATCTTTTGCGAATAGAGATATTTTGTTGTTCTTCTTCATTCTTTCCAATTATAATTGTATAAGGAATCCACTCAATTTCAGATTGTCGTATTTTCTTTCCTAATTTCTCACCTCTATCGTCAAAATCTGCTCTATAACCTGATTTATTTATAATATCTAAAATTTTTTCCGCATATTTATTTTGATCTTCACTAACTGTAATAATCCTGACTTGTATTGGTGACAACCAAGTTTTGAATCCAGGGACTGTTCTACCTTTATTTCGCATTGAGGATTCAATTAAACCCCATAAAACCCGTTCTAATCCTCCCGTTGGAGAATTATGAAGAATTATAGGGTGTTTTATCTTTCCATCATTATCCTGGAATGATATATTATATTTTTGTCTCTCTACACCATCATTATCAACCATTGACTCCAAGGAACTTTCAACATCTATCTGATTAGTAGCTAGTGTCGCACTTTTTTGTTGCGCTGAGAGCACATTTCTTTCAAATTTAAGAACATAATAGTAATATCTATCTTCCCATAACTCTAATAAGGCAGGATTTTTCTCTGATTTAATTAAATTTATAATCCAATCTTTATTTTCCTTATAAAAAGCTTGTGTTGCCCTAAATATAACAAAACTCTTTATACCTAAATCTCTTTCAAGGTTTTTGATGAGTTCATATTGAAGGATAAACTCATTGATGGAAGAATTCAAATCTTTACAAAGGGTATGAAGATCAGGCATAATAAAACCTCTTAATCTCCTCGGTCCAGATAATTCACCTTCCTGTTCTCTCCGAAAATCATATTGTTCAAATTCGTATGCTCGTAATGGAAAATATTGTGGTTTCAAATTCATTTGAGAAAACAAATCAAAGAGTAGAAAATCGCTCGCATATCTTAAAAGAAATCTATTTTTACCAGATTCTAACCAATAACTTCTGGCTGGAAACCGAGCGGTTTGAGCCGTTAATTTTTTGTTTTTTACAGTATACATAATTGGGGTTTCTAATAAAATTGCTCCGTAATCGATTAATCTCTCTTCTATGAAGTTTTTAATTAAGTTTTTCATAATTACGCCTTTAGTATACCATCTAAAATTTCCAGCGTCAGTGTTAGGATCAAAATCAACTAATTCAAATTCTTTCATCACTTTTATGTGAGAAGGTTCGATAGCTTTATCCACTTTTCTAGAACCTAATTCTGACATTAAAAAGTGTTCAAAATCCTCATCTTCAATTAGTGAATCGATTTCAGGTAGTATTAGCTTGTTTTCCTTGTCGAATTTTAAATCAATTTCCTCTCCCTTTGTCGTAATGATTTTAAAGACTGAATTTTTTACTTGTTCTTCTGGTTTTATGGCTAATTTAACATCTCTATACATTTCAGCTACTTCGTGACCAATACAGTTGATTTTAAAAGATTTATACCACCCAAATGGAGAATAGCTTGCCTCTATACCTTTATCGTTTAAAATTTTAGCTATTTTAGGACACACTTCCATAGCATTTATCTCATTACTAAGAAATTTACTTAAGTGTGCCCAAGGATACACTAATACTTTATCAACTCTATACATTGATCTATCTTTTATTAATTCGAAGAATTTTCTTTGTTGTCCTTTAATTTTGCCACTCTCAACTTTTTTATTATGTTCTCTTACTTCTTGGTTTTTTTGTCTAATATTTTCGGGGAAATTAGTTATTTGAAGTATAGCTTCTTCTATCACTTGAGCCCCCTGATTAGATATTAAATCTGTATCATAAGAGTCTTGATCCTCTACGGATACATAAGCAACTAATATTAAACCATCCATTTTAATTATATTTTCGGGGAACTCTTGTGGGTTGCTCGTGGCTTCCTTATTTTTTGTAACTTCTACTCCTTCAGAGTGAATTAATAAAATTTTCATAGTATTTTCAACTTTTCATTTTTCTAAATGTTCTCTAATAAAAAATCCTAAATATTTTTCTTGCTTTTGATAATTAAATATATTTAAAATTGGAATACTAAAATATTTATTTATAAGAATGAGGCTTAATAAGATTTTTTCGGAATTATCTGAAACATTGGATAAGTTAGATCAAGATCGAGAGAGAATTTTAAAATTAACTCGTATGCTAATACGTGATTGTAGCATTGCGATTAAGAGTATCCATAGAAAAGAATTTAATCAATATCACCAAAGACTCCAAAAAGTTCAAGAAACACATAAAGAATTGCTAGAATTGGTAAATCGCAACCCTGGTGTCTTTCTGAAGCATTTAAAAACTCCAGAACAAGAATATGCTGAAGCTGTTGCGTTTTATTCCATTGTATCAAAAGAACCTCTCCCATTACCTAGTGATTTGAACATTAAACCCTTAAATTATGCACTAGGTCTTGCTGATGTAATTGGGGAATTAAGAAGATATGCATTAGATAATATTCGGAATTCCATCGTAGAAGATTTAAACTATATCCTAGAAAGTATGGATGATATCTACACTCAACTTTTTTCAATTGATTATCCTTCTGGATTGACTCAAGATTTAAGACATAAAACTGATCAAGCGAGAAATATTATTGAAAAAACTAGAGGTGATGTATCAATATCACTTCAAATGAGTGATTTAAAGAAATGTATGGAGGAAAGAGAAAGATAGTTCTGATAATAATATATTCTGAAATCAACTACAATATAAGTTTAACCTTGAATTATTAATTAAAACTAAATGTAATAAACTGAGAGCTGACAAAAAATAGCAAAGAAAGTATTAATTGCAGGCACATTTGATCTTCTCCACCCAGGGCATATATTTCTCATAAATGAAGCTGCTAAAATGGGTGATGTCTATGTTATTGTAGCGACTGATAAAAACCGAAAGTTGTATTCTGGTGAGACTCCTATAATTCCTGAAAATCAGAGATTAGAAATGATAAAGAGCATAAAGAACGTAAAAGAAGCTAGATTGGGAAGATCTGATAACGATACACTTAGAACTGTCGAAGAAATTAATCCAGAAATAATCTTTTTGGGCCCAGATCAAAAATACAATCAAGAAACTCTAAAACGCGGCTTGGAAGAAAAAGGACTAAATAATATAATAGTAAAAAGGTTAGAAACTTATTATGATAAATATGAACTTCATTCCTCTAGCCTTATTAAGAAAAAAATTATAAAGGAATATAAAAAATAGTTTTGTTAGTGATTTAATGAGCAAAGAAGGAGAAATTTCACCGGAAAACTACGCTAACTGGTTTGCGCTATATCAACTTTGTAAACATATAGAACACCGACAAACCATTAATATAAGCAGTGTCGAATTCGGAAAACTTCTTAATTTGAGCCAACAAACTGCTTCAAGAAGAATCAGCGATCTAATTGAATTAGGTTGGATTAAAAGAAAAATTGAAAAAAAAACCCAGAAAATCGTTTTAACTAAAGAAGGCAGTGAAGTAATGCTTTTAATGTATAAGAATTTAAAGAATATTCTAGAGAGTATTGTAATATTAGGCACAGTACAGAGCGGAATGAAAGAAGGAGCTTATTATGTGTCAATTAAAGGGTATTACGATCAATTCCAAGAGAGATTAGGGTTTTTACCATATAAGGGAACTTTAAATTTAGAGTTAAACAACACAAATATAGAATTATTACGAGAGAAGCTAAAAAATATTAAACCTGTTGTTATTGCAGGATTCAAAGACGATAATTCAGAACGGACATATGGTGTCGTTGATTGTTACGATTGTACAATCTCACGGATAGACAATCCAGATGAAAAAACTAAAGCTGCGATACTTGATATTAAAAGAACCCATCACAAAAAAAATATAATTGAGATTTTAGCTGAGCCTTATTTAAGAGACTACTTCGTTTTGAAAGACGGAGATAAATTAATAATTGAGCTAAATACTAATAGATGAATGCGCTAATTTTCTTTTTCGTAATCTCTTATTAATTTCGCTATTTTAAAATATCTGAAGAATGCTGTAGCTAACACCAAGAGCATGAAAATAAATAAAAACTCGTTGACATATCCATAAAAATTGGCAATCATCATAGTAATAACTAAATAAAATAACCTTTCAGATCGAGCCATTATACCGATATCGAAGTCTCCCTTAAAAAAAACCTCTGCCCTTGCTCTTAAATAACTAATCATTATAGAACTCAAAAAAGATAAGAAAATAATTAACTTCATATCAATGATTCCCCATAATAAGCTATTCCAACTATAAAACAAAAGCGCAAAGAAAATTACAAATTCGCTCATTCTATCCATTACAGAATCAAAAAATCCTCCAAATATTGTTGCTCTTCTCTTAATTCTTGCGATAGCTCCATCTACTCCATCAAAAAATCCAGTTAGGAAGACGAGGATTGAGAATAGAAATAAATTAGAAAAACATACAAGTGCGACAAAACTAAAAATAGAAAAACTGAGCATTATAAAAGTAGCAAGATTTGGACTTACACCAATTTTACTTAAAATTTTCGCTACTGATTTAACTAATGGTTTGAAAATTCTACGAAGTCTAAATTTTGACGCCATAACTCTTATAATCCCTTTATTCTATCGTAAATTTTAATATATAATACTTAATTATACCATATAAATTTCATTATGAAATTATACAAGAAAAAACATGCTGTGTGAATTTTATTGAAATTACGACTTGTACTGAAAACTTCAACTAAAAAGGAAAAAGATGTATCTATTAAATTCAGTATTCCTCCTTCAAAACACTTAGGATTTATTAACTTCATCAATCTAGCCTTAGAGCAGGGCAAACCCGTTAAGATATCTTTTGAAAAAATTAGTAAGGCAGGAGATAAAGAAGAAAGTAAAATCGTTGGAACTTTCAAATTCGAGGGGAAAGATGAGATTCAATTAAAACAATTGGAAGAAGAAATCAATGATAGAGAAAAAAAAAGAAAAAAGCAACACCAAAAAAGAGTTCAAGGATAACTGTATAATTTTAAATAATAAGTATTGTTAATTTTATATTTATTTGGATAGCCTTATTCTTACTTTGTTAAAATTGAGTTTATCTTAAAAATGAAAAAAGAATTATTTCTTAAAATTCCAGGACGTATCTGTATTATCGGAGATAAAGTAGATTTATTAGGAAAACCAGTTATAGCTATGGCTATTAACCTAATGATGAAGTTTTATTACAAATCACGTTCCGATGATGCAATTGAATTCTATAGCCGTGATACCAATGAAAGAATTAAGTTCAATTTACAAGATTCGCCTCCAAGAGATATTGATCTAGCTTATTGGAGCGTTTTGTATGAAAGGTTAAAAAATAAAATTACCCACGGATTTTATCTTGAAGTTGAATCTGACATTCCTATTGGTGTGGGGTTATCTACTTCAGCAGCATTATCAGTAGGTTTTCTAAAAATTATGAGCGAAGCTTTTTCTTTAAATCTTTCTAATATTGAAATTGCTGAACTTGCGTATTTAGGAGAAAATAACGATTTAGGAATACAATGCGGGAGAATGGATCAATATAGCATTGCTCACGGGGGGATAACATTTATTCATACTGACGAAAATCCGAAAGTTGAGCAACTAGAAGTTAATTATCTTCCTATTGTTGTAGGAGATTCAATGGAGGATAGAAAAGCAGCATCAGTATTAAATCGGATCAAAAAGAAAATTAAAGAGAAAGATGTTAAAACTTTAGAAGCATTTAAAGTGATTGAAGAATGTGTTTATCAAGGAAAAGTAGCTCTCTTGACTAAAGATTTCAAAAAACTTGGAGAACTTATGAATATGCAACAGAAGCAGGAAATAATACTAGATGCCGCAACCGATAAAATCCTAAAACTTTGCTTAGCTTCTAGAAGTGCTGGTGCTCTTGGGGCAAAACAAATGGGAGCAGGGGGCGGAGGTTGCATGCTCGCGATTGCTCCTGGAAAAGAAAAAGAAGTTGCTCGAGCTATTGAAGATGCAGGGGGGCGAGCTTGGATTTTTGACATTTTTAGTTATAATTCTTAAGCTAAGTTCACAAAACCAAATTTTACGAGGTTCTTGCATATATTATATACTTGTTCATGGTTCAAATCCAAACTTTCCGTAATTTGCCTGATGGATTTCTTTCCGTCAATTTGATAAAATACTTTGTGCGAAGTTTCCCCTGTTAGAAAATATTTTGGATTAACTTTCTTAAGAGAAGTAAAGCGAGGAATTTGATTACAATAATTAGGTAAGTTAGGTGGAGGATCTAACTTACTTTTTAGCGTTAATAAATTTGTTTCTTCATTGATTTTTTCTTCTACACACTTAAACAATGCCACGACTCGTTCCTTAAATCCTGTATCGCTCTCCCTTAATTCTTCTTCTACAAAAGCCGTTAATATATCGTCAAAAGATTTAAACTCATTAATGTTACCTTTCCAATTTACGATATCATCGATACTAAATTTCTGTAAAAAAGTACGAGAAAGTTTTCTCAAAATCCTTAGAACATTGACTGGTTTAGATTTTTCATCATATGTGGCAATGTATATTAGATTAGGTATGCTTGAATCCTTTAAGAATGATAACTTCAGTTCATTGTTAGATAATTTCAATTCACTAATCGTTCCTAAATCTTCAAATGAGTCAGAAAATGAGTTTAAAGCAGAAAAAAAACCAGAAACCAGTATTAATGAATCTGCTTCTGAAAAAATATTTTTAGTTATAGAAAAATTCTTAAATAATAATGGTAAGCCGTCTTTGATTATTAGAAAATCATGTATCATTAATTAAACTCATCATACCTTTTTTAGATATTTATAAAAATACCAAGAAAAATCACTAATTAATGCGTCAATAAAATCTAACTACTAAAAAAGAAAAAAAAAAGTAATATCCTTGTATTATCTTAATCATACTCTGAATTCTTTTTATTAGAAAGATTCTTAAAAAAATTGATTAGAAATTAAATGCGAATATTTCGACTTTGATAAATAAGAAAAAATGATAAATATAAAGTCTCCAGGAAGAATATGCCTTTTTGGCGAGCATCAAGACTATTTAAATTATCCAATTATCTCTATGGCGATATCTAAATATATTTATTTGCAAGCAGAAAGAATTCCAGAACCAAAATTTTTAATTAATCAACCAGATATAGATGTTTCTATAGAACTTCAACTGAATAGCGGAGAATTGGAATATACATCAAATCGAGACTATTTAGTAAGTGGTTATAATCAATTTATTCGGAGAAACTGCAAGTTTGAAAAAGGGTATAAAATCAAAATTACTGGCGATATACCAATAAACGCTGGTGTTGCAAGTTCTTCTGCTTTAGTTATTGCATGGTTGTATTTTTTAAATTTAGTAAGTGGTAAAGAATTAGATTCTTTTCAAATGGCATTAGAGGGTTATAATACAGAAGTAAAGGAATTTAAAGAAGGAGGAGGCATGATGGATCATTTCAACTCTGTATTCGGTAACCTAATCTTTTTAAAACCTGAAATCCCAAAACCTTATTTATTTGTATATTACTTAACATTAGGAGGTTTTGTATTAGGTAACTCTAAGGAAAAAAAAGCAACTGTGGATGATTTACTAAAAACGAAAAATGCGACATTAAAGGCGTTTAAAATAATAAAAAACATTATGCCAGATTTCAATCAATTTAACACAAAATTAGAAGATATTGAGCCTTACTTGGTCAATCTAAAAAAGGAGTTTAAACAAAAGATTATAGGAAATATTATTAATAGAGATATTACTTTTAAAGCAAAAGAATTAATCGATAAGCAATATTCCTTATTAACTAATAAAAAGATATTGAATGTCGATATTGATTTCTATCAAGAACTCGGGAATCTTTTAAATCTTCACCAACAACAATTAAATGAAAACATTCAGATATCTACTGAGAAAATTAATATGATGCTCAGAAATTGTCTAAAAACAGGAGCTTTTGGAGGGAAAATTAATGGCTCAGGATTTGGTGGAACGATGTTTGCTCTTTTACCCAATAAGGAATATTTAATTAAGAACGCAATTGAAGAATCGGGTGGAGAAGCTCATATCTTAAAAACTAGTACTGGAGTTGAACAATATTGAAAGCTATAATTTTGTGCGCTGGTCTTGGAAAAAGGTTAAAACCTTATACTGATAAGATACAAAAAACCATGCTACAAGTTCATGGGAAACCCTTTTTAGAATACATTATAAATGGTATAAGGTATACGGGTTTTCGAGATATAATTTTAGTTGTAGGATATCGTAAGGAGCAAATTATAGATTACTTTAAAACTGGTAAAAAATGGAATGTAGAAATTGAATATATAGAGCAAACAGTATTAAATGGGACAGGCGGGGCTTTATTGCTTTGTGAAAAATCCATTACTGATGATCACTTTTTTCTAACCTGGGGAGATACACTAGTTCCTTACGATATTTATAAAAATGTGTGTGATACTTACCTAAATGAGAATCGTGATTTCATTTTAGTGGCAAATTACACAGAAGACCCTTATTTGGGAGCCGCAATTTATTGTGATGATCTTATTTTGAAAGATATAATTGAAAAACCCCCACGAGGGACTTCAAAAACAAATTTAAACAATTGTGGAGTTTTCATTTTATCTAAGGAAATTTTTTATGTTCTAAATACTCTTACTCCTTCTGAAAGGGGCGAAATAGAGTTACCTAGCGCTCTACTAAATGGGATAAAAGAACGAAATTGGAAAGTAAGAGTAATTAAGATGGAAAAAAGTCAATTTAAAGGAGATATTGGAGCAAAAGAAAAATATGAGCAATTAAAAGACAATTCATCATGGCTCCAACTATTAAAAATTTAAATAGATAAAAAGTAAAATTAAATACAAAGCAATAGAAATGAGATGTTTTAATTTAATAACATACTAAGTGTGATTTAATTGCGAATAAGAACGAGAAAAAACCTTTTAAAGAAAAATATCGTTATTACAATTTTATTTTCTATTCCAGTCATTAGTTTTTTCGGCTATGTAGGCTTTGGCCTATATATTCTTGACGATTTGGCTTCACTAACATTAAGTCTTGACCCTCCAAATACTAACTACTTCACTCCTTTAAACCAAATCATCGGAAATCAAACATATTTAGACCAAATGGCAGATAAATACGATTACCAATTAGAGAAATGGCACATTCCTACTAACATTAGTATTGATGTTACATTTACCAATGATTCTTACAGTGAAGTTGGAACTTGGCATCAAACGGATAACGGTGCCCTACATTTAGGATATACACTTGCCTCTCAATGTTTGCGCTATAAATATGCATTAGATAACAGTGATACTAATGAGCTTGAAAATGCAACAAGAATGGTGAAAAAATGTGTTTCTGGTTTTACTAACATGCTTGCTGCTCCTAACGGAGGTATAGGACCAGAATATCCTGGGATGCCGGCAAGATTTGTTTCTGCTCCAGAAAATCGAAAATATCACCAATGGTTATTCGATCCTTACTATCGTCATTTTAATGGAACAGGTCCTTATAGCAATTGGAGAGTTAGGCTGCATACATCCCGTGACGAGTTAGCAGGGTATTATTTGGGATTCGCAAGCGTTTTAAGATTTATTGATCCTGAAGCTAACGAGGATAGTCGGTGGTCTGTTGAAAGAATTAAATTATTAACGGCTCAAATGATCGAGGGATTTCGTAAAACTAACTGGTTAGTATTAGGTGGGAACGGAGAACCGGTAGGATCTGATTTAAATCCAATAATAGGAGAAAGTATGTGGCAGCTAGCTCTACTTCGAATTGGCGCTACAGCGTATCCAGATGTTTACGATTCTCTTTATAATTACGCAGCAACAAAAATAATGTCAATGCATAATGGCCACATGGGCTCAGTAAGCAACACAGCGTACGATACTTATGCCCTTGCCTTTAGTATGGATGTGGAATTTGCCTTAATAATGCTAGAAGATAATCCACTTTTACAGCATCATTATATCAAGAGGTTTGAAGAGGGTTTTTACAGTTTCTTGAGATATCATCGAAACGCCTTCTTTAATGTCATTCACCTTACTTTTATGACTCTAATACAAGACTCCTCTTTATTTGAGGATCCCAGATATAACGATGAAACTATACGATGGGATATTTTAGATCAATTGTGGAGATTTAACACTTCAGGATGGGGAAATGGGGTAAGAGATTACAATTTAACGGTAAGACCTAATTCTACAAGAGCTACCAGTTTAAATCCAGAAATCTCTAGTATGGAAGTTGATCCGAGTAGAGTAAAATGGATTAATTTCTTTGAAAACAATATATACGGAACGCTTTTTTCCTGGGTTGGAGAAACAATTGAAATTTGGAGCGATGATGAAAGGGATATTCATTATAAACTCCCTTTAACAGTCTCAGAAATGGGTGTTCATCATTTCCTATGGGAAGGTAGTAAATTCTTTGGACCTGGTGGTGATAATGAAACTTATAATCTTGGATTAAGACAAGTAATACCTAATAGTTACTTGGTCGTATACTGGATGGGAAAGGCATTTGATATATTCTAATCCAGTTTTCATTTGTTTATTTTCTTTCATTTAAAGACTCTTTGACATTTTTAACGTACCTCCTAGATATTGGACTCCAAATGTTTTTAAATTAATGAATCATCTCAATACTTACAAATTGATTCTAAAAACAAAAAATGTGTTAATCAAAGAAGTGATAAGAAATTATGTCTTATGATAGATATAAGAATCGCTACTATTCTAAGAAAAAATATGAAGCTGCAATCGAAACTTTTGCTGTAGGTTTAGTATTTTTATTCGTTGCTATACTATCTCTATTTTTCCTAGCATTTAATGTCGAATTTATTGGTCTTAGATCTTGGGGTTATTGGTTATTCATTCCTGCTTTCTTTATAATGCTAGGAGGTTTTTCGCAATATTATACCAACATGAAATTCCAAAAAGCTATTAAAGTTGCGATACTTGACCGTGGTAACCAAGGAACCCATAAATTAGAGGATATTGCTCTTGAAGTTGGAATTAAACCTAAAGACGTACTTCAAGTTCTTATTGATCTACGCAATAAAGGAATTATTAGGTATCGTTTTAATTCAGAAACGGGCGAAATTATTCTCGGCGAAAAAGTTGCATATGTGAAGTCTGAAGATTATGTTGTTCCTCCTAAAAAACTTGCGGAACCTTTGGAAACTAAAGGAAAGGCGTATTGCGTTTATTGTGGTCATCAATTACCTAAAGAAGGTAATTTCTGCGAAAATTGTGGTTCAAAAATATAAAACTAAATAAAATTTTCTCCTTTTTTTTTAATCGTTTTAATTGCGATATTAAAATTGAAAGTTTAAAAAGTATGTGAATTTTAATCATCATGTTAAAGCTGAGATGATTATTATGAGTCAAAAAGTCCTCACACTAGGAGAAATTATGCTAAGGTTATCCCCTCCATATTTCAGAAGATTTACACAAACTAGATCCTTTGATGCTATCTTTGGTGGTGGGGAAGCTAATGTTGCCGTTTCTTTGGCAAATTTCGGTATTCCCGTTGAGTATGTTACAAGATTACCTAAAAACAATCTTGGAGATGCATGTATTCAATATTTGCGACAATATGGAGTTAATACCGATAAAATCGTAAGAGGTGGAGATAGAATTGGGATCTACTTTCTAGAAATTGGAGCGTCTGCTCGGCCTAGTAAAGTGATTTATGATCGTGCAAATTCTGCAATCGCAACTGCTAATGTGAGCATGTTTGACTGGGATGCTATTTTTAAGGATGTGCATTGGTTTCACTGGACAGGTATTTCTCCCGCGATATCTCCAAACTTAGCAGAAATTTGCCTTAGCGCAGTTAAAGAAGCAAAAAGAAGGGGAATTACAATTTCCTGTGATTTAAACTATCGAAGTAAGTTGTGGAAGTATGGAAAATCACCTCTAGATGTCATGCCAGAATTAGTGAAATATTGCGAAATCGCTATTGGAAATGAGGAGGATGCAGAAAAAGTTCTCGGAATTAGTGCTCCTGATACGAATGTTACCTCGGGGAAGTTAGATCCAGAAAAATATAAATATGTTGTGGAGACTATAACACAACAATATCCAAATTTGAAAAATGTAGCAATTACACTTAGGGGGTCAATTTCCGCTAGTCATAATACATGGGCAGGTTTGATATATAATGGAAACGATATGTTTATCAGCCCTCATTACGAAATAACTCATATTGTTGATAGAGTTGGCGGAGGAGATTCGTTTGTTGCCGGTTTAATCTATGGGCTTCTGAATTTTAAAAACGATTTACAAGAAGTATTGAATTTTGCAGTAGCCGCCTCGTGTCTAAAACACACAATTTTTGGCGATTTTAATTTAGTTACAGTTGAGGAAGTAAGAAAAATAATGAAAGGTGATGTATCTGGTCGTGTTTCAAGATAAATTTGAAAAAATGATAATTACTGCCACTACAGCAAATTCTTGGATTTATCCTGATTTAAAAAATTGGGCTGAAAATACTGATGACTTAATAGATGATGTCGTAAAATGTTATGAAGCGGGAGCTGCAGTTGCCCATATCCATCTTCCGAGAGGAGAAGAAATTGAATCTGTCAAAAGAATTCGAGAAAGATGTGATATCATAATCCAAGCAGGTATGTCTAGTTATCCTATAGAAGAACGGGGTCCTGATTTTCATGCAAAGCCAGATTTGCTATCTGTCATTGCAAATCATCATGCAGAACACTTTCCAGAAGGGAGTGTAAATGTCATCCATGATCTTGATGAACTAGAACAATATTGCATCTCATGTAAAAAATTTAGAATCGGAATAGAATGGGAAATATGGCATACTGGTTCTTATTGGAATTTGAATCATTTAATCAATAAAGGAGTTTTAGATCCCCCCTATATCTTAACTCTTTTCTTTAATTGGCCCGGAGGAACTTGGTCTCCGCCTTCTGCAGATGAATATTTGCATAGAATCAAATATATGCCTAAAGATAGTGTGCATACAATTAGTGTTATGGGAAAAGATCAAACCAAAATCGCAGTGTTAGCAATTCAGCATGGAGGAAATGTGCGTGTTGGTACAGAAGATTATCCATTTATCAAAGAAAATGTTCCAGCAAAAGATAATGCTGAGATTGTAGCTCGGATGGTAAGATTAAGTAAGGAATTAGGACGAGAAACTGCAGATCCTTCTGAGGCTAGAAAAATCTTAGGGATATAAAATATACTTGTTTTCATAGAAAAAATGACTTTACGGCAAGAAGTTCTCAAAACTTTTTCGAGAGAAAAGACGCATAAAATTGTCTTTAGTCCAAGGCTTTATTACTGGTACTTTGGAAATAAGATTTATTCAAAACAAAAAAAAAAATACTCAAAAGCAATCCCTACTCATTATTATGGTAAAACTCAGTTAGATATTTACAAAGAACTAGGTGTTAGTCCACGTTACTCAGAAGAAACATTATATCTACCATTATACTATGAAATAATTGATCCTCTGTCCCATATTAAAGTTCAAAGAGAACATGGATCAAAGAAAGGAGAAACTATCACCATTCACAAAACTCCTCTTGGAAAGCTTAAACAAGTAGAATCAATTGGTGGCGGACTTGGAGGCCATAAAACTGAATATCCAATAAAGACTTTAGCTGATATTAAATCAATGCAATATATTTTAGAAAATACAAATGTTTTGTTTTCAAAAAAGAATTTTGAATTAGCAGAAAAGCATTTTGGAGAAACTTGTGTCACCAGTACATATTTATTAAAATCTCCATATCAAAAATTAGTTACTGAGTATATGGGTTTTACAGGGACTATCTTATTTTTAAAACGTTATCCATCCCAATTAGAGAATTTCATGATGTTTTTAGAGGATTGGGATGATCAGATGTATGACCAGATATCAAATTCTCCAATTCAATTAGTTAATTTTGGTGAGAATCTTGATTCAAATTTAAGCCCTCCACATTATTTTGAGAAATACCTTATACCCTATTATGAAAAACGAGTAAATCAACTTCATCAAAAGGGAAAGTACTGTCATATTCATATTGATGGGTCTCTTAGAGATTTTCTTCCTTATTTCGAATATTTACCTTTTGACGGATTTGAAGCTTTAACTGCAAAACCACAAGGTGATGTCAGCTTGGAGGATATCAAAGATGCAATTGGAAATAAGATACTTTTAGATGGAATACCTTCTATATTATTTTTACCAGAATATAGTGATAATTATCTCAAGGAATATACTCAGAAGGTTTTAAAATTATTTTCACCGCATTTGATCCTTGGAGTATCGGATGAACTCTCCCCGAATGGAGATATTCGAAAAATAGAAAAAATATCAGAAATTGTCAAGAATTTTAATGTTTAAATCAAATTCATTTAGATAAGTTTTATATAGACAAAAAACAAATATGTATTCATTCTAAGAAAAAGGGATGTAATCGAAAAATGAATGGTGTTTCATACTTTATAGGTGTTTTTTTAGCTATATTGTCAGGAAGTATAAATAACATAGGTTTAGTCTTACAAAAGAAGGTAGTTAATGAAGTACCCCCTGAAGCAAAATTCTTTAGAAGTTTAGTGAAAAAACCTCTTTGGATAACAGGGATGTTAATGGAACTTATAATAGGCTCAGTTTTTTTCATGATCGCGCAAATTTATATAGGCCCCGCGATAATACCCGGCTTGATGGCATTTGGTTTAATTTTCCTTGCTATTGGATCTGTTAAAATTGTTGGTGAGACTTTAAAAAAGGAAGAAATTATAGGAATTGTGGTGATGATTTTAGCGATTTTTCTATTAGGTCTTTCTGAATTAAGTATAGATATTGCTGGTATAGACATTTTAGCTTTTGATCTTGTACTTAATATGACTATTTTTACTATTGCTTTATTTCTAGGTTCATTGATATGTGAGATTTTACAAAGAAAAATTGAAAAATTAAAGGGAATATTATTAGCAATATCCTCAGGATTCCAATTTTCATTAACTAATTTTTGGATTGCACCTTTAATGGCTGTTATCGCTCATGTTTTTGGAGGAAACGCGTCTTTAGGCGAGATATTCTTGTTTATAGCATGTGCCGTAATTTTAATTGCAGCTAGTATCTTAGGGATTATGAAAATCCAACAATCATTCCAAGTAGCTAACGCTAGTCGAATGATTCCTATTCAGCAAGTACCTATACAAATTACACCTATTATAGCATATTTCTTTGTTTTTGCACTAATGCCTTCTACAATTTTTCCTATCATATATGTAATTGTTGGAGTCTCTTTGATCTTGTTAAGCTCGTTTTTGTTAGCGAAAAGACAAGCACAATTGGAAGCTATAAAGTAAGGTTAGAAAATTGGCAAAAATTTTATTCATTCAACCTCATCCGGACGATTTAGAGCTAAATTGCGGACACCTCATTCATTATCTTACAACAAAAAGTAAACAGAAGCATATAATTAAGATCGCCTCAACCACGAAAGGTGAGTATGGACTTCCTGGTGCTCAATATGATAAGTTTAAAGGTGATTTTCTGGCAAAAGTTAGAACTCAAGAATTATACAATGCTCAAAGAATTCATGGGATACCTCCAGAAAATATACACTTTTTTGGTTATGTTGATGGTTTAGTAGAATTTACAAAAGAATTCGTAAATAAAATTGCTGAATATTTAAAAGAAGAGAAACCTGATATAATTTTCGCACCAGAAGCAATTTATACGGCTTATTATCACATGGATCATGTAAATACAGGTAAAGCAATATATTACTGCATTCATAACAAGTTAATCGACTTCGCTCCAACTCTTTATTTTTATTCGACATTAAGCCCAAATTTTTTCTTCGGTTTTAAAAAGGAGGCTTTTTCGCTAATCGATCAACTTCTTGCTTGTCATAAAACACAATTTTGGTTAATAAATTATGCTACATGGACATATAAACCAAAAACAAGATTAGCCGGAAGGAGGGTAAGCGGTTGGAAATATGCTGAAAAATACCGAAGAGTATATTTTTGCAAAAAAAATAAAAAAAAGAACAAAGCATCATTGATAGTTAAGATATTAAGCCATTGGTATTCAAGCATGCCTTTCTTTAGAGCTAAATACCCACAAGATGTGTTAGAAATGCTTAAAAAACAAGGAAAAATTTAATAATTATTATAGAATTATGAATACTTCCTTCAAAAGATACAAGTTACAAACGACATGTGTGTTACAAAGTATTTAAATAAGATTAACTAAATATCTCATAATTCATAACATGTGTTTAAATAGAAATAGTATAATTAACATAAAATAAGAGGTGGAATTATTGGCTACTGCCGAAGAAGTTAAAGATGCTCTTAATGTTTGGGTTAATATGTTAGATGAACCAGAAATTGCAGACGAGTTTGAAGATTTTAACAAAACTATGCAGTTTGTATTTCCAGACATAGATTACAAACTAAAAATGATTTTTGAGAATAAAACAGCGAGATTAGAGGATGGATATAATGAAGATGCAGAAATGGGTTTAGAAGTTAATTCAGATCTATTTGTAGGTATTGCCACTGGAGAAGTAGATCCGATGGAAGCTTTTATGGATGGAGAACTTAAAACAAAAGGAGATATGGGGGCATTACAGAGATTAGAAGTTTTTATGGATATAGATTAATAAGTGTAATTTGACATCAACATTATCTTTCAAATTAAAGAAAATTAATAATTAAAAATTTGATATAATATGGACCCTATTGGTTTTAATAAAGAAAAGGCGTGCACTGTTTTAGAAAAATATGATATTGATGTGTTAGTTGCATCTACTCCAGTAAACATATTTTATACAACGGGCTTGCCGATATTACATGTAGCACCAAATCCGATTTTATATGTGCTATACAATCAATATCCAAGTCTATCTTTATTACGGAGGGATGGCGAGGAAAGTCTTATTACCTGGATCACTTATCGTAGTGTAGATAAATTTTCTTGGGTCACCGATGTAAGTGGAATTGCTTCTCCTACAGCAGCAATGAAAGAGGTGTCAGATAGAATTGAAAAATGGGGATTGGCAGAAAAAAATATTGGATACGAATCTCTAATGCCTTCTTATCAGTCTGAATATTTGAGGAATAAATTTCCAAGAGCGAATTTTATTAATGGAGATGAAGCATTTTTAGACATGCGTTTAGTTAAATCAGAAGAGGAAGTAAGACGCATACGAAAATCTACAGAAATTTCTGAAAAAGCAATAAAAGCGATGATTGATGCTGCTCATGAAGGAATTAGCGACATAGAGTTATTACAAATTGCTAGAAGAACTGTCGTTGATGAAGGTGCAGAAGGATGGGATCATCTTACAATGAACTTGGGACCTTCTGATCCTGAAGCGCCTGGAGTTGGAAATACTTTAAAATCTGGAGATCTTAATAGGTTTGATATTGGCACTATTTGGAAAGGTTACGTCTCAGATGTCAGCAGGGAGCTCGTGATAGGTCAAGTACCTGATGGTGCTGAAGAAATTATGGATAGATTGATAAAAGTACAAGAATTCTGTTTAAATAATATTAAGCCTGATTTAAATATTAAAGAGTTGTATAATAATGCTAAAAATTTTTATAAATCTCTAGCAAAGCGAGGAAGGTGTTTCATTATAGGGCATAGTATTGGATTAGAATGTGAGGAAATTCATTTATTTAGTCCAATGAAAACCCTAGACATTCCATTTGAAGCAAATATGGTTTTAGATATTGAAATATGGCAAAATTTTAAAAATCAAGGTTTGATTGGTGTAGAAGATTGCTATAGGATTACCAAATCTGGCTGCGAACGGCTTTCAAGTTTGGATAAAAATATTTTTGTAAAATAAAATTGTAGATTGATAGAGGAATTATTTTATGGATTATGTGAAATTTGGTATAATTGGCACTGGTGCTGTGTGGGGCTTCCACAAGCTTGGTTCTAAAAAAAATCCAAAGATTAAGTTTATATCAGCATACGATATCGATGAGAGAAAATTAAAAAGAGTTGCTAAGTATTCTAAACTAGAAACTTATTCAACTTTAGAAGATTTTCTTAAGAGTGATATAGATGCAGTTCTTATCATGGTACCACATTATCTTCATAGAGATATAGTTGTTGAGGTAGCAGAATCGGGAAAACATATAATATGTGAAAAACCAATGGCTACTACACTTGAAGAGTGTGATGATATGATAGCAGCAACAAAAAAAGCTGGTGTTAAATTCATGATTGCCGAAAATCACCGTTTTCTTCCTGCTCACCAGTTCATGAAGGATATTATAGAAAGTGATTATATTGGAGAAGTTTTTCTTGGCCGAACTTATGAAGGAGCATATGTTAGTCCAGATCAATTTCTTGATCCTAATTCGTGGAATTTTACTTACGATAAGGGAGGTGGTGGGGTTGTTGCCGATCAAGGTGTTCATAAATTTACCTTGTTGAATTGGCTTTTGGGAGAAGTTGATTCTGCACAATGCTGGTTAGGAAAGGCTACGAATTCTCCCCCTAATAAAGGAGAAGACAACGCAATTATTCTACTAAGATATAAGAATGGAGCAATGATAACAGTTGATATTTCCTCAGTTACTATTCATTTACCAACTAATAGGACAGAGTTACATGGAACCAGAGGAACAATTCTTGAAGATCATTCATGGGAAAATCCCATTCGAGTTCTCACTTCACATCCAGATGCTGAAGTTAAAGGTGAATTTTATAGTCCCTCAATTGAACACGGACCATTTCCACAATATTATAAAATCTCCATGGGATATGAAGATGCGTATTTCGCCGAATGTATATTAGAAGATAAAGAACCGGAATTTACACCAGAACAAGCAAAACAGGGAGTCGCTGTAGTACTTCTTTCCTACCTTTCTGCTAAAAACGGGAGAATTACAACGATGGATGAATTAATGAAAATTTATAAAACTACGGGAACGAAGAATGTTTTAAAGGGTTTAGAAAGCGTGACTCAAAAGAATTACGGAAAAATGCAATGGAAATAAAATTACAACGATTATTTTGTAATAATTTAATATAAATTTAATTAACTCTAATGATAAAGGGAAGGATAAAATTCGTTATTGGATTTTTATAACATTAATTGTATGAATCCCATTTTCTTTAATGAAAATGGATACTACTTGATTTTTTTCATCTTTTTGAATTTCACCCTCAGACACTTTAATATTATAACCGTTTGGAAAATGAATTCTTGGAATAAAAAGAATTGTTGAGCCTTTTATAGAAATGTCACCTTCAAACTCAAAATAAAAGATACCTTCCTCCATCTGAAAATCCATTTTTTTTGGAATGCCAGTACAACGAACAAAATGTGGGCGACAAAATCCCTTAATTGCTCTCCCACCACTATTAATATCCTCTGGATTAACCCTTTGATCGATGCTATAAATTGATAAATCTTCTAAATTCCATAAATCCCCCCATTCGTTAGTATTATCTGGGGTATAATTCCATTGTAATGCATGTAATAAATTAGCATCTAATGCGTTATAATAGTTATTTAGCAATTTTATATGTGTATCCCATGCTACTTTCGGATCAGTTTTTAATTTCTGATAAGCTTCTTTATTATTAAGATCAAATGGCAATCCAAATTCCTCAATTAAGGTCGGAATACCATTAAAAAAAGAATTAGAGTATGCTTTAATTTTTGCTAATTGCGAGATGAACATTTGTCGCACGTTTTCTTTGCCAATAACTGGTTTTCCTGTAATTAAATTATAATTAGCTTTAAGCATTGCTTTTTTTGTACCAGTTGTTGCCACATCGTACCAGTGGGCAGCATGTACACTATTAGGTGGAATTTCTAATTCAAATCTCTCTCCTTTCAACACTCCCTCCATTGGTCCTGTAAGAAATATACTAGCGTCTGGAAATTTATCTCGGATAGCTTTAGTATAGCCTTTAAGGAAAGGGGTAAAATAATCTCGGTAAAAATCGACTTTTTCTCTATTTTTATAAACAAAATATTCATTTTTTTCAATTTTTGGATTTCCAAACTCATCTAATCCCCAAACACCTTCTTTTTTCCAGATATCTTCAAAACCTTCTAACCAACATGAAATTTTACCTTGATTTAACTCATCTTTTCGAGTTTCTTTTATACCAAACCTTTTCATTTCTTGATATCCAATTGTTCTAGTATGCCCTGCCCCAGTAAGCATTGCATCGATAGGAGTAAAAACATGCCCTAATACATCAGACTTCCCCTCCCATTCACTTCCATCAACATATTTACTAATCCATCCTTCAGGAGGTTCATTTAATATATCAAATCCTAATACACGCGAATTATCTCTTACCCTTAATGCTAGTTGCTTCATAGCATCAAAGAAATGATTCTGCAAATAATCTTGAGCGTTTTTTCCATCAATAGTACTTGAAGGTGCAAAATCTTTTCCTCCAAAGAATAATGTCCACATCGTTCCATTAGCAAATCTATAGGTATTCCCCATCCAATGCATTGAAGAATATTTAGCTAGGTCATTAGGGTTATATCTGTATTGCATTACAAAAGTTGCCTCAGAGGATTCAAATTTCGTATAATCTAACCCTACTTTTTCAAATGTCCATCCTGGTGCACCATCTCCGCCAGTTATTCTACTCCAAACATCCTGATGGGGATCTATAAATATGTAAAACTCATTTTCTTCAGCAATCTTTAGAATTTCTTCAAGATAATCTAAGTATTCTTTATCGTATTCTCTTGGGCCACTATGCTCTATAGCCTCCCAGGTTACCAAAAACCTAAGACAATTAAAACCCCAATGCTTTAATCGTGAAAAATGTTCATCTGCTTCTTTTAAAGGGAATGGTCGACCAACAAAAGAAACATCTCTATGATCTGTAAAATTCGTTTTAATATGTGTTGCGCCATTAGGAGTTACGGGAACTTTTGAGCTTCCCCCTAAATTCACACCCCTCAGTAGCACTGTTCGGCCTATATCATCAACAAATTGCTTATTCTTAATTCTTAATGTCATCTAAATCAAATTAGCATTATGAGTTCTTATCAATAAATTACTCTCTTTTCATTAAAGTTTTATGAAATAAAAATCAAATTTTAATTGATTTTAAAAAAATTAATCTCTACTTATTCAAAACTTAAAGTAAAAAAAAATGAAATTAAAAGGGAAAATTGCCGTAATTACGGGAGCTGGAGCCGGTATTGGTGAGGCAACCGCTCTCCTTTTTGCGAAGGAGGGCGCAAAAGTGTGTTGTAATTCATTATCCCCGTCCGCTAAGCATGTTGTAGCAGAAATTAAATTATCTGGAGGAGAAGCAATATTTGTTCAAGCTGACATTTCCATAGAAGAGGAAGCAAGACGATTAATTGAAAAAACTATAGAAATTTATGGAGATATAGATATTTTATTCAATAATGCCGGTATCGTTCTTCCTGGAAGTGTTGATGCCATTTCAACTGAAGATTGGGATCGAACAATGGCGGTTAACGTACGGGGAATTTATCTCGTCTCAAAATATGCTGTTCCTCATTTAAAAAAATCGAAAGGGACAATAATAAATAATTCTTCTTCAGTAGCCTTCAAGGGGGTTGCCAATAGAGCAGCATATACTGCCTCTAAAGGAGCTGTGTTATCATTAACACGCGCTATGGCAGCTGACTATCTTGAAGACAACATACGTGTTAATGCCATTTGTCCTGGAACAACAGATACACCTTCTCTAGCAAATAGGTTATCCAAATATGAAGATCCTGAAGAAGCTAGAAACCAATTTATAGCTAGACAAAAATTGAAAAGACTTGGTACCCCTGAGGAAATCGCGGAAGGGGTATTATTTCTAGCCTTAAATGAATTTTCAACGGGTATTAGTCTATCCATTGACGGTGGAATGACAATGTGATTACATTCGGCATGAAAAATAAAAATATAAAAAAGTTTTATCTGGTAGTCCAGCCACCATCTAATCTCAAATCTGCTCCAGTCATATAACTAGATTCTTCAGTAGCTAAAAATAGAATTCCCGTGGCAATTTCTTCTGGAGTTGCCCATCTTCCCATAACACCTTCTTCTTCAAATTCCCTTTTAACTTCTTCATACATTAATCCTCTATCTTTAGCCTGTTTTGCGACATCACTCTGAAGCATTGGTGTGTCAGTTGCTCCTGGGCTTACACTATTCACTCGAACATTATATGGTGCTAAATCTAAAGCCAACGCTCTAGTGTAGCCTAATACTGCAGCTTTTGTTGAACAATAATTCGCATGGGCAGTTTGACCTATATGGGCAGCAACTGAAGCTAGCGTAATAATTGATCCATATCCTTGCTTTTTAAAATAGGGAACCGCGTATTTACATGTGTAATGAGTTCCTTTGATATTTACATCAATGAGTAAATCATAATCCGAGTCGGGAAAAGTTTCGACATCACCCACTCTAACAACTCCCGCATTTACAATTAAAACATCAATTCTTCCATATTTTTCAATAGCTAGGTTAATCATCGATTTTACTTCATTTTGTTTCCTTACATCAACAACGGTTATCTTCGTTCTTTCTTTTGCATCGTTATTAATAAGCTTATAAGTTTCATTTAGATTCTCTTCATCATTATCCGAAAGAACCTGGATCGCACCTTCTTTAGCAAATAATCTTGCTGTAGCTCTGCCAATTCCCGATGCTGCTCCAGTCAATACAACAATTTTATCTTTTAATCGCATTTATTAATCGCCTTTCTTAATTACAATTTCCCTATCAAGTTTGAAAAGTCTTTCTGTACCAGATTCCGTCACTCGATAACAATCTTCAACACCAACTAAACCATGGCCTCTTACATTTAACCATACTTCAAGATCTAAAATCCATCTTGAATAATTAATCTTATCTTAATTTTACTAAACTTAAAGAGGCTTTTTTTTTAAATAGGCATTTTGGTTTATTTTCATTAATTTGAAAATTCTCCGAGATGAATATTCATTTCAAAAGGCTTTATTAATAATTCAGAAGTAAATAAATTATCTGAAAGAGAACTTGTTGAGACTACTCCCTTAATCAATAATGGAGAATTTCAAAATGGAAATCCTATAGTTACTCCCCTAATAAACGATGATTTATTAATTCAGAAGTGTGACGCTGCAAAAAATGAATATTTGGTTATGATTCACGATGTTCATTCGCTTTTAGAAAATTATAACGAATTAACAAATACCCAAAAATTGGAGTATTGTAATAGTGAAAGGCATTTTATGAAGCAATATCTGAGACATGCACTAATTAAAGTAAATAAATGTTTTCCAGATTAGTTTAAATTATAAAAATTAAGGTTATTAAACTACAAACCTTAGTGAAAACAATAGTAATTAAATTAAGATATAAGATAATGCAATTTTCAAAATCAGTTATTGAAGTAATAAAAGAACGCACTTCCAGGAGAACATTTTTGAATAAAGCAATGGTTAACAACCTAAGAAATGATCTAGAGCAGATTTTAGGATTAAATGAAATTGATAGTCCTTTTAAAAGTCAAGGTGGAAATCCTCGATTCCAATTAATAAGTATTCCAGATTTTAATCCTGAAGAAAATGTTAAAATTGGCACATACGGATTTATTAAAGGTGCTCAAGAATTCATCGCTGGAGCTACTGACATAGCGGAATACAATCTCGAAAATTATGGTTATATTTTTGAAGCTATAATATTGGCAGCTACTGACTTGAATTTGGGAACATGTTGGTTAGGGGGAACATTTAACCGGTCTCAATTTTCAGAATTTATCCAGCTTAAAAGTGACGAAAGAATTCCCGCTGTAAGCCCTGTAGGATATCCCGCTACTAGAAGATTGAAAGAAAAATTTATTCGATCGATAGCTAAAGCTAAAATAAGAAAACCTTGGGAGCTAATATTTTTTAGCGGAGATTTTAATTCTCAGATTGAACAAGATGAAATTGGTAATTATAAAACAATACTCGAAATGGTTAGAATTGGTCCATCAGCGGGAAATAAACAACCTTGGAGAATACTAAAAGAAAATAAACAGAACATATTTCATTTCTATGTAAAATTTTCAGAGGATAAAAAATCGAAACCCTATAATCAATTTGTTCGTTTGGATATTGGGATAGCTGTGTGTCATTTTGATTTAAGTGCTAAAGAACTCGGAATGAAAGGAGAATGGGAGTTTAAAGAACCAAATATTACTCGACCTAAGGAACTAAAATATATTATCTCATGGATTGGGCAATAAAATTTCTTTTTGAATTTACTACTTGTTTGTCTAACTTCCTAGACTTCTCTTATTTTAATACTATTAATTGTTTTAAAAGTTTTAAAAACAAGATTTAATGATTCTCTTTTATTTAAGACTGATATGCACTAGGATATTTCTAATAATGACGAATATACTCGTAACTGGCGGTACTGGATTTATCGGGAAAGCTTTGGTTAAAAAATTGCACGATTCAGGACATAGTTTAAAACTACTGGTAAGAGAGAGTAGTAATACTAATTACTTTAAAGATCTTAAAAATGTTGAATATATTATTGGCGATCTCCTAGATTTTAGCAGTTTGGAAAAGGCTGTGAATAACGTTAGTGCCATTTACCATCTTGCAGCTTACACAGGGATATGGGCTAAAGACAATTCAATTTACCATGATGTTAATGTAAAGGGGACAGAAAATGTCGCTAATATCGCTCTTCAAAACAATTTGAAGTTATTTTATGTTAGTTCCTTTACAGCACTAGGGCCTACTCCTCCAGAACCAGTTGATGAAACTCACGAAAATGAGACTTTTTGTATGGAATATGAGAAGTCTAAATGTCAAGCGAAGAAAAATGTTAAAGAATTAATACCAAAAGGATTGAAAGTTATGATTTTCTATCCTGGAATTGTATACGGTCCAGAAGACTTTAATGTATTTGGCAGAATGCTCTTTGATATCATGAGGGGAAAACTTTTTCCATTGGGTGCTTGCCCTGGAAAGGGAGACTCTATGACTTGTTTAACATATGTTTACGACATATCAAACGCTTTAACAGATGTATTAAACAGAGAAGATCTTTTTGGAGAGGATTTTATTCTTGGGGGCGAAAATGTTAGATTTAAAGAATATCTTGATTTAATTGCCAAAATTAGTAGAAATAAAAAAGCAAGAAAGTTTCCGTTTCCGATTGCGATGACATATGCATGGTTATTGGAAGTCAAAGCATGGTTCAATAAGAAAACCCCCTTTCTAACACGACCTACACTTAGAGCAATTAAATATCATAGATCTTATTCTTCAAAAAAAGCCATTAATAAATTTGGTTATAAGATTACTCCGTTAAGAGAAGGTTTAGAAGAAACAATTAAGTGGTATAAAGAATATAATGAAGAAGGAAAAAAATAATATAAGATTACAAAAAGTATGTTAAAAGATGAATTAACAAGTCAAATTATCGATATAGAAGCGTGCAAAACAGAATTAGCAAAAAAATACACCACATTTCTAGCACAATATCCTGAGATATTTGCTGATTTGATTTCTGGTTCCCATTTTGATTTTGCTATATATGACACAATTGAATCATATGATGCGAGAACTCCTATAGATGTATTTAATGTGTACCGGAATGGTGAAGGAATTGAAATAAAATCAGGGAAAGCAAACAATCCTGATTTGGAACTAGCTCTCTCAGTACAAGCGGTAGAGAAGTTAATAAAAACAAACGATAATGTAGAATATGCGCAACTTCTTGGTTCCTTTTATAATGAACCCAATGAGCAAAATGGATGGATAGATTTTATGTTATTTGAAAGAACTCAGAAAATAATTGAAATGGGATATGGAAAATTCGCTCAAACTGCAGGAATCCTCGAAGATGATGGTAGTATAATAAACCTTTAAAAATTTCTTTTAAATTAGAAAATTAAAAAATAGACTTAAATCAGAATTATGTCAAAATCTCAAGACTTAAAGATTAAAGATAAGTTCACAGGGGAAGTTATAAGAACTGTAACTGCCGATACAATAAAAACCGTTAACGAAAAAATTAAAAAAGTTCACAGAAATCAGGATTTATTAAAGGAAATGGATTTTTTTGAACGAGCTCAACTTCTCTCAAAGTTTGCTAGCAAATTGCGATTTAATAAAAATAAATTGAAGGATTTGATTGTAGCTGAAGGAGGATTACCAATCAAGTATTCTGAATGGGAATTAAATGTAGTAACTAATGGTTTCAAATTTTGTGATTGGTATTATCAATTTTTAGAAGAAAAACCTCTAACTAGTATAGAAGGAGAACAACTCGTTAGAATAAGACAAATTCCACACGGTTTGGCTGCCTGTCTCTCTCCTCGCAATACACCTATAAGTCTTCCACTCTATCAACTAGGTGCAAATTACTTAGTTGGAAACCCTGCTATAGTAAAACCATCTACCGCATGCCCTTTAACGATGCTAGAAGCTTATTCTATGATGGAAGAAATGGACTTTCCTGCTCTTGAAGCCTTAGATTTGGTCATAGCTCCTGGAGAATGGGCAGTTGATGAATTTATCAAATCTCCATTAGTAAAAACAATAATGACGATTACATCATCTCATACAGCAAAAGATATTTTAGTAAGATATGGTAAATTTTTAAAAAAAACCGTCGATAAATCAATGGGTGTCTCAATGTATACTCAACCATTTAAGAACTTCTTTTTTGAGTGTGCTGGAAACGACGCAGGTTTAGTTATGAATGATGTTAATATAGAACAAGTAGCAAAATGGAATGCAATGGCTAGTTATACTAATTCCGGTCAACAATGTTTCTCTATGAAGCGAATAATAGTCCACCAAGATATATATGATGAATATACCGAATGTTTAATAAAAGAAATTGAGGAATTAAAATATGGGGATCCCACCGATCCAGATGTCGATATTGGTCCTTTAGGAAGTAGAAAAATCCTGATGATGATGGATGTAATGGTCGAAGATGCGAAGAAATATAACGCCCAAATATATACTGGCGGTGAAAAAATTGATACCGGAGAAGACTATGGATTATTTTATACGCCGACTCTGGTTGAAATTAATCCCGAATTGTGTGAAGATTTATCCAAGGCTCCATTTTTGTGGAGAGAAGAAGCTTTTGGGCCTGTTCGTTCTATTACTAAAGCTAAGGACATGAAGGAAGCAATAAGGTTAGCAAATGCAAGTAATTATGGTATGAGAGCAGTAGTTTACACTTCAAACTTGAACAATATTGAAGTTTTTAAGAATGAATTAGAAGCTGCAAACATTTATATTAACGCAAGACCAATGCTTGTTGATATTACGGTCTCTTTAGGAGGAATTAAAGATTCTGCTTATCCTGCAGGTTGCAAATATTATCCTCAAGAGTTAGTTTATGGAAAATACATTTATGACGGTACTCCACTGAATTTAGAGAAGATAAAATGAATTTTACATACGATGGAAACTAAAGAATTGTACACAAAATTAAAAGGGTTTTTTTCTAAACAATTGGATTTAATGAGGCATCTACACATAAATGCCTGTTGGGAGTACCGTATTACTGAACATTCCACTGATGACACCCATATCAAATTAAACTTCTATTTATTCAAAAAGAATGAAAATTCGCTAGAGATGACAAAAAATAAGCCTGAAATTAAACCAGATTTAATCCTTTTTTTTACAGAAAAAGCTATTTTAAGTATGATTGAAGAGACTTCAAGTGCTGAGGAATATTTTGAGCGTTATCATAAAGTTATGGCCAATCCTCAATCCGGAATTGAAGTGGATAGTAAAGTAAATAAACCTAGACTAAAACTTTGGCAAATTGGGTATAAACAATGGCAAAAAGATTATAAATTTTAATTTATTACCAATCAAATTTTCTAATCAATATGATGAAGATTACACCATTTTAATTCTAAAGTTTTTCTTTTTCATCATAACAATTATTATAGCTGTAGTTGCTAACAATGTAAACCCGATAAATGTTGTTCCAAAAGGTATAAATCGAAAAGTCCCTTCCAATCTCACAATAACTTCATCAAATTCATCATAAAAAGTCTCAGTTATTAGAATTCCCCTAGAATCATATTCCTTTTTCCACAAATAATCAAAGCCAGTATCACTTTTTCCTTGCTTGAATATGGAAAATCCCATTCTATAATAATCAGAAGGTAATAATGCTATAGTTTCTTCTAAATATTGTTCAACTGGAAAAAGGCTAAATACATAATCTTGGTAATAAATGGGCCTTTTTCCCATCCTTAGAGTCAGTGTTCTTCCACTTAAACCCCAATCATCTTTATAGTCCCAAAATTCTATTTCTATTAACCAATAAATTGTGGAACTAGTAATTGCTCTTATGATCATTCTATTTTGATCTCCTATTTCAAAATTTGGTTCAAATCCAAAAATTTCTCTGAAACTCATTAAATTTAATTCTGCTACCTCCCAAATTAGTTCAGTTCCTTCAGTAAAGCCTACCGAATAGATGTCATCCTCCTCATCCTGTGCTTTAGTATTTAAGTTAAAGCACGAAATGAATATACAAAAATAGAATAGACCGATTATACAGAAGATCTTATGTTTTTTTCTCACTTTTACATCAAAAGTTGCTTTTAGATTCTATGTGAACTACCACAGAATAACATTAATAATAAATTGTAAATTAATAGTTTTTCTAAACTTAAAAATTTAATTTTGGATTTTTACATTTGTTTTACTAAACAAAGATATTAATTTATATTAGATCCTTCAAATAATCAATAATATATCTATATTAATTCTATTGAGGTAAAAACTATGAATAAAGAAGATATCTGTTTTATGTCAGCATATGAGATGCGAGAAAAAATCAAAACTCAAGAATTATCATCCCAGGAAATTACGGAGATTGTTATTGAAAGATTTGAAAAGATCAATCCGATAATAAATGCGTATTGTACACCTACATTTGAGTGGGCTAGAGAACGAGCTAAAAATGCCGATAAAGCAGTTAAAAATGGTGAAAAATTAGGAACTTTACATGGAATCCCCACTTCAATTAAAGATGAAATGCCAATTAAAGGTATAAGAACAACTTTCGGATCAAAATTATATGAACATAATATACCAGATGAAGATGATGCCTGTGTAGAAAGATTAAAAAATGCTGGTGCTGTCATCCTAGGTAAAACGAATATGAGCCCATTCGGATTTATAGCTGTAACTAACAATCTAATTTTTGGAGAAACTCGAAATCCTTGGAATTTGGAAAGAACTTCGGGGGGTTCTAGTGGTGGCGCAGCAGCCTCTATAGCTTCTGGTATAGGATATCTAGCTTTAGGTGCTGATGGTGGAGGTTCAATTAGAACACCTTCCTGTTTTTGTGGGGTTTATGGTATTAAACCAAGTTTTGGAAGAGTTCCAGTATATCCTGTATCAGGGGTACATCTTGAATCATTAATTCATTATGGTCCAATTGTAAGATATGTGAAGGATGCCGCTTTGATGTTGGATGCTATAAAAGGACCACATTATGGCGATATGTATTCTTTGCCAGATCAAAATATTAATTATTCAGAAGAACTTGAAGAAAAACCAAAGCAATTGAAAATCGGGTATTCTCAAGATTTAGGATTTGCTAAAGTTATTGATTCAGATGTTCAAGAAAAATTCTTGAATTCTGTTCAAAAATTTGAGGAATTTGGATGGAGTGTTGAACCCGCTAAATTTAAGATCAAAAATCCAGAACGAATGCTTTTAACATATCACACAGTCTTATATGGATATGATTTGGGATCTAAATTAAAGGAATGGAGGGATAATATGCATCCCGATCTGGTAAAGGCAGTTGAAGCGGGAGTAGAAGCTACTGGGGCCGATTTTGCAAGATCAATAGCTCGTCGAAAAATTATATTTGAAAAGTTTCATCAGTACTTTAAAAACTACGATCTATTGCTGACACCAACAACAGCATTGCCTGCATTTGAATTAGGAATTTCTTTTCCAACAAAAATTGATGGAAAAATGGTTTCACCAACGGCATGGATGCCTTTTTCAGCAGCTTTTAATTTAACAGGACTTCCTGCAGCTACGGTCCCTTGTGGATGGTCTAGTGAGGGATTACCAATTGGATTGCAGATTGTTGGAAAGAGATTTGATGATTTAACGGTACTCCAAGTTTCAAAAGCTTTTGAAGAAATTGCTCCTTGGCAAGATCGAAGACCAAAATTTGAATAATTTTTTTCTTATTATTAATTTATTAAAAAGATTTCATCTTAGAAGTTGTAATGTAAGAAGAATCACCGATAGTGATATTTTTCTTAATTAGGTCCTCTAAAATGGAATAGTCACCAATAATACTGTTGGAAGAAATAATTTTTCTCAAAAATACTCCATCTCCTATCACAGATTCAGAAAGAATGCATTTTTCTAACACTAAATCATCACCAATTGAAACATTAGGACCAATTATGGAATTTTTGATTTTAACATTTTCTCCAATAAAAACTGGAGGAATCAATTTTGAGTCTATTATATTTCCCGTTTGAAACAAACTTTCAAATAAGGGGTCCTTTAGTTTCGTTTCAGATAATAAATAGCGATTGCCATCAAGTAATGATTCAGGTCTTCCAAAATCTAATACTTCACTTCGCATCACATTCCCTTTAAATGGAACACCCTCTTTTATTAAACTTTCTATTATTGGTGTTAATTGATGCTCATTTCCGTTGGTTATTTTTACTTTACTCTGTTCTTCTAAAAGCTCGAATAACCGAGAAACGGAACGCTTTCCAAAAAGATAAGCACCAGAAACAGCATAATCAGAAATAAACTCTTGTGGTTTTTCAACAATTCCTGTTAAATTGATTTCTTCATCTACGACTGTAACACCATAAAATTGAGGATTATCAACCTTTTTAATATTAATAACCGCATCGCAATTCCCTTGGTGATACGTTAGTAATACAGAAGAATAATCTTCCATGGGGAGTCTGTCACTTAGGAAAATAAAACAATCATCATTCTTAACAAAATCTTTCGCTAATAATATTGCATCGCCAAGACCGCTGAAAAAAGGTGTGTCGGCCAAAAAACCAAGCGGTTTCTGCTCTATAAATTCAAGGTTGAAGTAATCAGAATAGTGGTTATTAATATATTCTGTAATCTGTCTTTTTTTATATCCTACAATAAAGACTATCTCCGTTCCTTTAGGGAAAGTTCTTTTTAACTTTACAAGGATATGGTCAATTAATCTTTTTCCAGCTAATTTAAGAAATGCTTTGGGTTTTGAATAGGTAAATGGCTGAAGTCGATGTCCTACGCCTGCAATTGGACAAATTAATTTCAAACTCAAATTCAACTCTCTAATATGTCTCTTAAAATTTGATAATATTCCGCTTCTTTTATTTTTTCTCTTACTTTAATTTTTAATTTTCTAAGATAATAGTCATCAGAATTTGTTTTCTTTATACCTTTGAGTTTTTTGTTAATAGCAATTCGTGTTTTTTCATCTAAGAAATTAACTGGTATAGAATTATAATTCTTTATCAAATTTTTCTTGTCTTCTTCACTGTATTGACCATTATAGTTTTTTATACTCTCGCGAAGAATAAGATATAAATTTTCAACCCAAGTTTCAATTCTTTCTATATCTCCTTTTATGTATGTACGATTATTAAGCCAGTCTTTAAATTCTAAAGCTTTTTCTAAAAGATTTTTCTTTTCAACGCTTAGAATATGCTTTTGTTTACTCTTTTTTGTCAAATCACGAATTTTTTGCTGTTTAAGATCTTCCTTTTCTTCTTTTGATAGCGATTTATAAATTTCCTCTCTCTTCTTTTTTTGTTCCACTGTGTCGTCGTCATCGAGCCATTTATCAATTGACATGCTATAATTAAAATATTAAGTTAATTCGCAATTTTATATATCTATTAAATTATTAATATACAGGATTAAATTGTGTTTTAAATTCATAGAGAGATAGCTTAATATTAACTTATGTAATTAATATATTTAGAATGAATGTAAAGGGAATAATATTCGATTTTGGCTTTACACTGTTTTCATTTGAGAACCCATCAGTTGAAAAATATTTCGACTGTTTTAAAAGGGGATTATTAAAATCTATTGATATTCTAAAAGATAAAGACATATTAGAAGAAGATGACGAATTGGTTAAAGATTTCATAAATATTTTCAACAAAAAAAGAGCAAATTCATTTAGATTAGCAATGAAAACTAAAGACGAGTTCCCCACTACCTTATTGTTTAGAACGGTGTTAACTATTTTGAAAGAAAAAGGATATAATATTAATTACGATATTATTGAGGATGAATTTTTAGAAGAAATGGCAGAATTATATCATTCGTGCGAAGAGAGCGAGTGGAAACCTTTTGACGAAACCAAAGCTACTTTAGAAGCACTTTCTAATATATCTAGCTTAAAAATAGGTCTCATTTCCAATCACCCAAACCATAAAACTATAAAAAACATGCTCGAAAGCAATAATTTAGATCAATTTTTTAATGTAATTGTGACTTCTGCTAAATTTGGTAAAAGAAAGCCAAATCCCGATATTTTCTTATATACATTAAAGAAGATGGGTTTAGAAAAGCATGAAGCTAAAGATTGTATTATGGTAGGGGATGAAGCTGCTGACGCTGTTGGTGCTAATAGAGTCGGTATGCAAATTGTTTTAAAAAAAAGAGATTATGAATTTCCTTACGAACGGGAAATCACCATACCTAATATAATAGAAATTAAATCTATAAACGAAGTATTAAATTACATCAGTTAAAAAATATAGCCCAGGGGGGACTTGTTCTCACTTGAAGATATTTCAAGAGGTTTGAACCCCCGATCCCTTGCTCCGCAAGCAAGTATCCTATCCACTAGACCACTGGGCTATTTATTTATTAATAAATAATCGTGAATTATAGTTAAAATACTTTATTTCTCTGTTAAGAATTTTAATGTTTAAAAAGCACTAACTCTGAAGCATATCAGGCTATCTAGGATAATCCGGTTTACTAGACACCAGAGTAGTAGTTTCTTCAATCCAGCTAGATAAATCTTTATCTACACGAATAAAGGTCACGATTTTATCTAATTCTTGCAGTTTAGTAAAGGTGCATTCCGCAACCAAATCCCACCCCCCATAAACAGGAGTAATATAAGTTACTTTCCAATTTTCATCGGAGCTATTTGATTTTAAGCCAGTTAACCTACTAACAACTTCCCACTCAGTTCCAATAACTTTTAGCCGGATCAATATATATCCGCGATAAAAAATACCTTCACACCTAAAATTCTTTTTTTCAATACTTACTCTAATATATTAATTAGCCTTTAATCATCTTAATAATGATTTATTTTTTTTGAAAAGGTTTATTATTAATACTCAAATAGCTTTCAAATTTAGAATTAAAAATAACCAACTTGTAAGTGAGATTTTAGAAATGGATATTGTTGAAATTAAAAGGCTAATTTGGATTTTTGGTCTAACAAATGCAGTGAAATTTGGAGGGAAACCGAATTTGAAGGCTATTATGGGAAAATTAATGAGTCAAAAACCGGGACTCAGAACCCAGATAAATGATATCAAACCCTTAGTAGATGAGATGATCGTAGAGATTTCTAAACTGACAGAACAAGAACAACGAGAAAAATTACTAGCATTAGATCCTACAGCTTTCGAGAAAAAAGCTACCACCAAAGAACAAAAAGAATTACCAGAGTTGCCTAACACTCAGAGTTACGATAAAATTATAATGCGCTTAGCACCATATCCTAGTGGAGCTTTACACATTGGAAACGCGAGAATGGTAATATTAAATAATGAATATGCAAACCAATATAACGGGGAGTTAATTCTATTCTTTGATGATACAATCGGGAGCCCGAAATCTATGAGAAATAGCCCTAAAGCAAAGTATGTACTCCCTGAAGCTTATGAATTAATAGAAGACGGTTTAAAATGGTTGGAAGTTGAATATTCCAAAGTATATTACAAAAGCGATAGGCTAGAAATATATTACGAATATTGTAAGAAACTTATTCAAGATGATATAGCATATGTTTGTTTCTGTAGTGCTACTGAGTTTAGGGATAAATACAAGAAACCAAAAAAAAACTGCCCTCATAGAAATCAATCAATTCCTACAAATCTTGAAGAATGGAATAAAATGAAGACAGGTAAATATCATGAAACAGAAGCTGTAGTTCGTCTAAAGACAGGTATGGATCAAAAAGATCCAGCCTTACGGGATCAAATTATAATGAGAATTTCTGAAGCGGAACATCCGCGAGTTAAAAACAAATTTTTCGCTTGGCCAATGTTAGAATTTTCATGGGCAATTGACGATCATTTAATAGGTGCAACACATATTCTAAGGGGCATAGACTTGGTAAAAGAAGATGTAATTGAAGAATTCATATGGGACCATTTTAACTGGAAAAAGAGCGAATTTTTGCATTACGGTAGAATAAAGTTTCCAAATATGAAGTTAAGCAAAACTCTATCCAGAAACAATATTAACGAAGGAATTTTTGAAGGATGGGATGATCCTAGGACTTGGAGCTTGCAATCGTTAGAAAAGAGAGGTATTAGGGCTGAAGCACTAAAAAAAACTCTTTTAGAGCTGGGAATGTCGACTACGGGCATAATTTTTGACGAATCATGGTTATATTCGAAAAACAAAGATATTATAGACGGACTTTCAAGTAGATACTTCTATGTAGAAGAACCGATCAAACTTGAGATTGAAAATGTGCCATTGTCAGAATACACTGCGGAACCATTACTATTACCTTCAAACCCAAAAATGGGAAAGAGAAAAATTAAGGTTACAGCAAAAAACGATAAATTGACAGTCCTATTGGCACATATAGATGCAATCAAGTTAAAAAGCGGACAAATAATTCGATTAAAAGACTTATTAAACATTCAAATAACAGCTGTTGACTTGAATAAGAATTTAATAAAATCCCGCTTTCATAGTCTTGAATTAAATAGGGAATTTTCAATCTTTCAATGGGTTTCCAAAGAAGAAAATGTGCAAGTTTCAATATTAAAACCTGATGGAACAATATCTAAAGGCAATGGAGAGATAAACCTAACTAATATCTCTTTAAACAAAACTATTCAATTCGAACGATTTGGATTTGTAAATCCAATAAAGTGGGAAGATAACGTATTAATATGCTATTTTACTCATTAGTTAGACATAACAATTTTATACGCGTTATACTTTTAAATCAGAAACAATAATAAAACTAAAGTAAATATCACAATCAATCTTAATTTAAAATGAGAATGAATGAGAAAAAGAATTTAGACGAGCTGAGTCGTAGTAGGCTGAAATGGGCTTATTGTCCAATATGTGGGACAAAGATACCTCAAGTTGAACATATTCAATACTGTATTAAGTGTGGTGTTGATCTTCAATATATTAACACCCATATGAGGATGCCCCCTCGCAAAGATACTATTTCTCTCGTCACTCCAACACCTAGTTCATATCAATCTTATAAGTATGGATTATATAAGCCGTTAAGAGAAAAACTCACTGAGGAAGATCTCTCCAATCTGATAGATAAAAAATTATGGAGCATTCCGCAGTCTGTAGGAATGACAGCAGCAGCTTTTTTTCTAATGAACTTAATCGCTTTTTTGGGATTATTTATTTTTATGTTTTTTTCACTCAGTTTAGATGAATTAAATAATATAATCGCTAATCCGTATTTTATAATATTTAGTTCCTTTATAGAATTAATCTTATTTATTGTTCCGTTTCTATATGTTGGCAAATATTTACAAAGACCAAATATTAATAATCGATTAATACTGTTAGGATTTACTACAAAAGATTTTAATAAAACCCAACTTATTAAAGAAATTTTAATTGGATTAGGATTTGCTGTTATAGGCGTTCTATTAGTTCTTTTCGTGTCATTTGCTATGGAAATGTTATTAACAGTAATTTTCGGTTATGAAATTATATCAGGCATAATTGGAACTCCTGGTGAAGTAGATATACTCATAGCATCTTCAGATATTATTAGCATTATCTTGTTAGTTATTATAATGATAGTGATTATAGGTACATCCGAGGAAGTTTTATTTCGAGGTTTTTTACAAAAAGGACTAGTCCGAAGCTTAGGTAAAACCTGGGGTCTTTTAGTTACGGCATTAATATTTTCTTCTGTTCACTTAATAGCAATATTCTTATACCCAGAATCAGTGACAACATTTGTAATCTCCTTACTTCTCAACTTTTTTCCCTTTTTCGCGATTTCTCTTTTGCTTGGCTTGCTATATTATTGGAGGAAAGAAAATTTAATAGCAGTTATGATCACTCATGGCGTTTATAACGCCATAACAATTATCCTCGCGTTTTTAGTTTTTAATATTTTTTAAAATCAATTGAGAATTTGAATGACAATTTTAGACGCTTTTAGGAAGAAAGCTGAAGATATAATATCAAAAATTGGGATTGGATTAGGCGATTCGGCTACTCATAACATCAAAATACTAAAAGCTACTTTGGAAATATTAAAATTTAATAAGTCCTCCTTTTTTTTCTTTGGAACTGAAAATCAAATTGAAGAAATCGCTAAATTTCCCTTGTACAAAGAAAACGAAAAAGAAAACACTATAGTTTTAATCGATTCAAGTGATCCAACATCTGAGTTATTGAATTATTTAAATGATAAACTCATATCTTGTGCTGTCAGAGGAAGTTTAAGTTCAAATAAATTCTTGAAAACTCTTGATGTAGTTTTAAATATATCAGAAATAAACCGTTTAGCTTTATTAGAGACAAATTCAGGTCATCAATTCTTTTTTGGTCCAGTTGGTATTGACGAGTGTAATAATCTAAACAGCAAAAAGGTGTTCATAAAGAAGGCACTTATAGAATTAAATACTTTAAATATTGAACCGAGGATTAGTGTTTTAAGTGGCGGTAGGCTCGGAGATATTGGGAGAAATGTTAATATAGATAAAAGCATAAAAGAAGCTAAAGAATTAATAGATTTTTTTAAGTTAGAAAAACCAGATTTAGAAATAGAGCATGTGGAGATTTTGATTGAAAATGCAATTAAGGATAAATCCAACTTAATTTTAGCTCCTAACGGGATAGCCGGAAATCTAATTTATCGCACATTAGTTCATTTAGGCGGAGGTAAAGCATATGGGGCAATATACATGGATATTGGTTATAATATAATAGATACTTCTCGCGTGGGTGATTATTCAGAAATTTTTGGGGGAATTATTCTCGCTCTTGCAAAATCATACTGATGGCAAAAATTTTAAGAATTAAAGAGTAAATTTATTAAAATTCTAATCAATTAGGTTTGGATCATCAATTAATCGAAAATCTTCGTTCAAATCATCAAGTTGTCGCATATCAGATTCATCTAAACTAAAATCAAACACATTAGCGTTATCAATTAGATGTTGCTTATCACCCGATTTTGGAATAGTAACTATATCATGTTGTAAATCCCACCTAATTAATACTTGAGCCGGAGATTTGCTATACTTTTGCCCGATAGTCATTAGAGTTGAATCATTTAATTTCTTAGCTTTTGTTAAAGGACTATAAGCTTCTATGACGATTTTATTTGATTTACAATACTCCAATAACTCTTTCTGATATAAAAATGGGGAAAATTCTACTTGATTTACAGTAGGCATTAACTTTAAAGTAGTTTTTAATTCATCTAAATGCCGAATTGTAAAATTACTGACCCCAATCGCCCTAACTCTTCCATTGTCATATATTTTTTCAAGAGCTTTCCATGTTTCGTTTCTTAATCCCTTTACGGGCCAGTGCATAAGATACAAATCTATATAGTCGAGATTTAATAGTTTAAGGCTCCTATCAAAAGCAGCTAGTGTATTTTCATAACCTTGATCGCTATTCCATACTTTAGTAGTGATAAATATATCATCTCGTAGAATTTTTGTTTTCTCTAAAGCTTCTCCTACCTGTTTTTCATTTCCATAGAAAGACGCACTATCAATAAGTCTATATCCAATTTCCAGAGCCCATAAAACTGCCTGATATACCGCTTTACCTTTAAGAGGCCATGTCCCTAGTCCAAAAATAGGCATATATACTCCATTATTCAGTTTAACGCTCGAATTAATGTTTAAATATGTCACATTTCAATACCTAAAATTATGCATGTAATCGTATATTGAAAATTTAAGAATTTTCATTATAAAAAATTTTTTACTCTTACGTGATTCGCAAAAAATGTAAAAAGAAAAAAAAATTAGGTAATTGCTCCAAGAATAGTAGCTATAAGGACTATTATCCCACCAATTAAAACTCCAAAAAATATGATTCCAACGCCTAAAATGCCCAGAAACACGGGAGTGTAATGAATTGGTCTGATCCCTAGTAAAATCACAAGGATTGCTAAAACAAACGCAACTGCACCTCCTATCCAACCCCACCAAAACAAAATTTCAACGCCTATAATTTTTAAGACTGCCTCAATTAACGCTACAATTCCACTAGCAATTGCCATAATTCGCATTAACAAATCTGACTCTTGAAGTTTACTCATTTTAATTCACTTATTTTTAATTGATTTTTAAATAACAAATAGATTATTTCTCCTTAAAAATTTATAGCCTATTTACAGTAAACTATTAATATTTTTAGTATCAAAAAATGCGGTTAATAATTAAAAATCATAATTTTCAAGAATTTAAGATGGGAGGGGAGGGATTCGAACCCCCGGCCACTTGGCCCCCAGCCAAGTCTTAAGCTGTAAAACTTATCGTTTTACTGTATCATACCAAGCTAGACCACCCTCCCTTCTAAAAAAGGATGTAATTCTTATACTCTACACAGAAAAATCAGTCCAACTTAGATTTTTATAAATTAAAATCATAAATTCTATTTATTTTTAATTATCTTATATTTAAAACCAATAATTTTTAAATTCTTTAGAGGTTTTTTATTCTTATTATTTTCTTAAATTAACTCAACCCTAGATTTAAACATGCGCTCCAGAAAACCATTTATTATTTTTTGGCCTCAATATTTTGATGCAAAAAGGAGTAGATCAAATGGAAGGCGCATCCCAAAGAAATTTGCTATAGATAAAATCAATACAAACGATATTTTAAATGCAGCTAAGAGACTGGGTTATACTGCTCATCACGAAAAAGGTTACAAATATCCTAGAACATGGTGGGACGATCCCGGCAGAGTATCAATTGATACGAGAGGTAAGAAAAAAAGTAGAGTCTTAATAGAAGTTGCTAAAGAAATTAAAAAGGCGCAATCAAAGAACTAACCAAATATCATGCACGAATTTTCTTTTGCTTACAATATTTTTAAAGTCGCCGAGGCAACAGCCATAAAATACAATGCTAAAAAGATTTCAGAAGTTTATCTCGAAATTGGCGAATTAACTCTGATCGTCCCAGAACTTCTTAAAAAGTCTTTCGAAATGGCTACCAGTGGTTCAATAGCAGAGGGTGCGGAATTAGTAATAGAACTTACTCCGGGAAAAATAAAATGTAGGGAATGTAATAAAACTTCGACCGTAACTTTAAGCGATGAAGCACATCTAACAGGATTGCAATTGTTTCAATGCAAACATTGCCAAAGCAAAAATACTGAAATTATAGAAGGGAAGAAAGCGAACATAAAAAACATTAAAATACAAGAATGAGTAAAAATTATTCACTTATTAGAATTCCATTTAGAATTCCGTGTTGCCCTGGACGACTTGAGATTCTTGCTTTTCCCAATTCGGTTTCAACAATAGCACCCTTAGTAAGAATATGACGCCTATTTAAATCCTTAGAAGCAGCATTGCTTTCGAATTTTAATATCTTGACCTTAGAAGTCTTATTTGTAGTAAGATCTGTTACATTTATGAAAGTCGACGAGAATAACTTAAGTTTAGAATTACCTCCTAAAGTACGCTGTTTCTTTTTCTTTTCCTGTCCTATTTGAGTTTCTATTGAGGGGCGATTTAATTCTCTTTTCCTTTTTTTATGGAAATATTTGTACTTTTTCCCTGTATATTTTCTTTTACTCCTTGCTTGACTTCTTGCCATGATATATTGACACTTGTCGGGTTGACTATGATATAAACGATAATATACTATTTCTTTAAAATTTTTGTGTTTAGAATCGAAGTTTATAATTTCTAAAAGAAAAATAGAAATAGTAAAGATTATTTTATTAAGTATAATTATTAAATTATCGAATATATACTACTGAATAATTATTGTTTGTTGAAGAGAATGATGGAAAATAAGCCCAATAAGCTTAACATTGACAAGGATACACTAAATAAAATAGTTAGATCAAGTACGACAACGGTAGGAATTATTGTCAAAGATGGTGTAGTAGTTGGAACTGAGTCCCAAGCTACAGCGGGATATACTGTAGCTACTAAGACCGCTCAGAAGCTATTTAAGATTAATGATTATACATGTGCTACTATTTCTGGAGGAGTGGCAGATTGTCAATATGTTGTTAATCAACTTAAAGCTCTCTCGAGATTGAAGCAAGTAGAAGGGGAAAAAGTGCCAGATCCACAATACATCGCCAGTATGACTAGAAATATTCTATTTAGCGGAAGATCGTATTTTCTATGTATGATGATTGTTGGGGGATATTCCCTAAAAAAGAAAAGTGGACTCCTTTATGGTGTTGATTTGCTAGGAACCCTATACGAAGAAGAGAATTTTATTTCTTTTGGCTCAGGTTCTCCATTTTCTATTGGTGTTTTAGAAGCAGATTGGAAACCAAATATGACTAAAGCTACTGGAATCAACTTAATAAAAACAGCAATATCAAGCTCTCGAGAAAGAGACGCTGCTTCGGGATTTGATATTCAAATTTGCACCATTGACAAAACGGGTTATAATCAAGTTCAATAAATCGTATTATCTCTTAATCTTTTATTATTTTCGTTTTAGAATTGAAACATAAAATTATTTTGTAATATTATTATTCACTTACTTCTATTTTTATCTTAGTAAGCTTATTGTCCAAATAAATAAATCCATTACTATCTTTATTTCTGGAATCTACTATTATCCAAACTAAATGAGTAAACTTTTTTATACCACAATTATGATAATATTTCATACATTTTTTATCAATACTACTAGGATTTGCTCCCGCAGGATGAGAGTGAAAAATAGCTAATAGTTTTAAGCCTTTCTTTTTTAATGTAGTGTTTGATAGCTCCAATATTTTTTTATCATTATCTATTAAAAATGACGCGGGACTTGATATGCTAGATTCAATGCACTGAAAAATTTCACTGGAATATTTATATTTAAAATCACCATTATTATTAAATTCTTGAATATCACCAAAAATAAAACCACATGCTTCGTTTGGGTGGGCTTTCTCAATACATTTATTAATGTCACTAATTAAATTCCTGTCTATCACAAAAACTATATCGTTTTCAAATCTCATTTTATGTCAAATACTTAGAATCAAAATAAAGTTAAAGCCGCGTTTAGGGTAGCTAATCGTGACTTTTGTGGATTATCTCCGGAACCAATAATAATTACATCGTTAATTTCGAATTTCACATTTGCGTCTTCAATCTCAGTTTTAAAATAATTCAATGTGTTTTGATTTATTTTCTCTCTCTCATTTATGTTACTTGCTTTTGTTGGAAAATACATATCTTTCCCGTTATAGATAAGACATGTGGCTCCAGAACCATCAATCTTTATTGCAGCATCTCTTTGCTCTATTCCATCATTAATATTTTTAGCAGCGTTCTTAACTAAACAGAAATAAGGATTGACATTTTCAGGTTCAATAATAATCTCTTTCAAAAACTTCAAATTTGCTTTCTCTAAAATAGGAATCTTTTTTTTAATTTTTGTTAAAAAATTATAACCTTTTTCCGTTAATATATGTCCCTTTCTCTGTATTTCACTATTACTTCCTTTTCCCTCACTTGGAACCATGATAAATTTACTAACATCTTTCAATTTTTTAAATAAAGATTTAGCCGTCCCCGAACCAATCTGTAACTCTTCCTTAAGGCGATATCTTCCAATACCTTCTGAATTTTCTCCAAATATAAATAGTGATAATAAGACATGAACATATTCGAAGGTAGGTTTAATAGTACGACTTTCAAATAATGGTTCTAATTCGCTCAGTTCTTTCATAGTGTTGATAGATCTTAGGAAACCATCTATAAAAAAAACATTAGTTCAAAAAAAATTATAAATTAAAATAGTAATATTCCTTCTATATAATCGATAATAATCAATTTATCGAAAAGTCGGCGTATATTTTCATGGCTAAGAAAAAGATCGATCAAAACCCAGAGGATGTGCACGAATTAATATTATTTAGAGAACAATCCTCCAAAGACTCTAATGAATTCGAATCTGAACCTCTACAATATATCGATCAAGAAGATAAAATAAATATGGTCTATAAATTAATCCCTTTTGGAGGAAATTATCTTTATTCTCTGCTAATAAAGAATCAAAGCTCTGATCCTATAACAGAAGTTAAAATTAGAATCATTATTCCAGAATTTTTCAGGCTTTGTAGAAGCACTCCACCAACATTAACGATAGAATCTCTTAAATCTGGAGATGAAAGTAAGAATGAAGGAATCGAAGAGAAACAAGTTAAAATGGAATTTGAACTTTTGAACGGTAATTCCCAGAAGCAAATTAATTTGTATCTCTGTCCGTTATTATTAGAAAGGAAAGGTAAGATTAAATCTTTTATCACTTTTGTTAACAACGCAGATTTTATTAGAGCAATCGATACTGATTCTATTAATATTGAATTAAACCCGTTTAGTATTGAAAGAAAAATAATACCACAATCAGATATTAAAAGATTTTTAGAAAAACCATGGATAAAAAAAGCAAATAAAAGTATCGGGATTGACTTTGACGGGATATTTGACGAGAATTACTTCTTTGAACAGATCATTAAAACTATCCATGATACTAATTTTCAATTAATTCTTAAAAATCAAAATAATAAAATTAGCTGGTTTTATGGCACAGATATTGTGTCAGGAAATGATATCTTAGTAATTGGGCAGATTCTGGCTGGTAAAATAGAGTGGTTAGCAGCCTCGTCAAATCCTCACCTTCTTATATCTGTCTTAACAAATTTTGTTAACATTTTTAAACGCGAAATGATACAACTTGGTCAAATTTCTTCAGAGGATCAAATTTACCCCTTGGAATGCAAATATTGTGGTAATACATTACCTTACTTTCCGGGAAGAGGTAAATCTATCGAATGTAATAAGTGTAATTATGAACAGATCATATGGAATTAGTTTATTTAGCTAAATTTACGTTCAATTCTTCTTTTCAACCGTTTCTATTCAAAATAATTCTATCTTTTTTAAGTTTCATATGACCAAAAACTTCACATATTAGCGCTTCACAATTTGAATAATTGTTTAATTTCTTCTTAAATTTTTACTGATCACTTATTGTCGTTAGATTTTATAAGTATATTAAGTTTTAATCTTCAAATTTTGATGGAATTAAAAATTTGGTAAAAGAAATTTATGTTGCACGAAATGAATCGATTAGTACGATTTGATTTTTGTCGTTAAATTTTTTTCTTTTTATTCTTTCGAAAATTAAGCTTGAATCAAAATCTTTAAATAAGTAGAAGATGATATCATATATAACTAACTCTTAAAATATAATAAATTTCAATAAAAATATAAGTAAATTAACCATAAGTGGAGGAATAAAAAATGGCTGAATATATTTCCTGGTCCCCAATTAGGCGACTCATGAAACACAACGGTGCAATTATCGTTGCTCGAGACGCAGTGGACGAATTAGTTGATTGGATGAGCGCTTCCGCAGTAAAAATTACAAAATCTGCATTGACTTTAACCAAACATGGTAAAAGAAAGAAAGTCACTCGGGACGACATCCTACTTGCTATTAAGTACTTCTAAGCAATAGCAAATTATTTCTAACTAAAAAAATATAAATCTTCTTTTTCTTTTTTTTTTGCTTTCTAAGTTTTAAAAGTAAAGATGCAATTATCTCGTTAGATTTAAGGAGAAACTGCGATAAATCTTTTAAGAAAAAGATTTACCACAGAAAAAAAGATATATGGTGTTAAAACAACCCATATATGATATGAGCTTGTAGAAATATAAAAATTTGTTTTACTAAATTTAAATTAAACTCTGATTTTGATTATAATTTATTGGTTGAAGGAAATAATTCTTTTTATACCATTCTAAAGGAATAATTATAACCTCTCAAACTGAGGCAGCCACTGTTTCTCCGCTTCGAACATTTCATCTACCATATCTCGAACTTCCTTAGGAGAGCAGACGCTAGCTGTATTGGGATCTAATAAAACTGCGTGATAAATTTTCTCTTTATCTAGCATCAGCTGCCCCTCAACTGCAGCTTTTTGGACCATTACGTTCGAAGCGCATAAACCTTGACATATAGTAGGTAGCGTAATTCCTCCTTGTGGATGCAGACCATGGTAATCTGCGAACACAGGAACTTCCACACAACAATCTTTCGGTAGGTTTGTTATTAACGATCCATTTTTATTCATTACATTACCATTAAATCTAAACGGGATATCAGTTTCAATAGCATTAATTATATGAGAACCATATTCATAGGATGGAGCTTGTTTTAGATTAAGCTTTTTCCTTGATAATCTTCGCTCAAATCGTCGTTCCATTTTTCCTGCGTTCTTTACCTGCATACGATAATCTTCTGCTTGCAATAAGCTCGAATGTTCCGTTTTTGATCCCCTATATTTTTCTATTAATTCATTTCTTTTGCGATAATAAGGAAGATACTCACTAAGGTGTCCCGAAGTCTCTGTCATAAAATGTCCAGTTGCTTCCATCATGTCCCATCGAAGAAGTTCTCCCCTAATGAGATTTGAATTATCTTCATGTCTTTTATATAAGCGAGGATAAGCATTTTTCCAAGGAGAATCTGAAGAGCTAGATTCTCGATACCACAATTCAAGGAACCATGCCATGTGGTTAATTCCTGCGCAAAGAAAGCTATAATTCTCCGGTCTAACACCAATCCAATCCCTTAACACCATACTCGTTCCTTGAACTCCGTGACAGAGCCCAACAGTTGAATCTGGGTTAATTGAATTGCTATACCATACATTCATTGCCATAGGATTTGTGTAGTTAAGAAAAAGAGGTTTTCCTTCCTGATTTTCAGAGTTGAAACCTACTTCCTTTATTAATTCAACTATTTGTTTTAACACAGGCGCATTCCGCAAAAACCGAAATACACCTCCCGGTCCTAATGTATCTCCTATGCATTGCGAGACCCCATACTTAAACGGAATCTCTACATCTGCTTGAAATGCATCTAAACCACCAACATGAATCGCACTAATAATATACTTTGCGTCAGATATTGCTTTTCTCATATCTGTCGTTTTTTCAAATGAAACTCCTTCCAGTTCCTTAGGATTCGTCTCTTTATACCTGTTCATTAGGTTATACATCAAATTTAATCGATGCTCGTCAATATCTTCAAGACAAATAGTCGTATCTTTTTGTATTGAAGGGAATGTTAATATATCAGTAAAAATTTTCTCACCAAATATTATTGAACCAGCTCCAATAAAAGCAATTTTCAGATTGATCACTAATATTTTTAATTTTTTTGAGATTGAAAATAATACACTGGTTAAAATGTTAACTTATTCAATATCCTTTAAAACACTTACTTTCATGTAAAAAACTAAGAAAACAGCATTTTATATTGAAAGTAGGTTAATTTAATGGACTTTAAGATTTAGATTTGTTCACTTATTTCTTTAACAGTTTTAGACTTTAGAATGTTATCTTCAAGACCATGATGCGATTTTTTAGCAGCTGTTTCTTGAACGGATACATTTATATCTTTCATCAAATCTTCTTTATTTTTTAACTCGTCAGAAATAACTTTAGTAGTAATTCCCTGACTGTAAAACATTGAAAGTCCACCTAAGACACCTTGCTTTACTAGCCTTCCCAAACACGAAAGCATCCAATTAAATTTACCAAAGGGATTCAAATATTCTTTTGCTCTTCTTAATAGCCATCCTTTTAGATAAAATGCCGCATAAGCTTCGGCTACAAGGCGATACATCTCTTTTGAAGTCAATTCTGGGGTTCCCATCATTGGATGGAACAAGTCGTAAAATTTATAATTATTTGTCGTTATCCTTCCTTTTTCTTTCATTTCATCATAAAAATCTGTTCCTGGAAAGGCCGTAATCGGCGTAAACTGAACGCAATCTAAGTCGAGATCGATTGTATTCTGGATATTTTGTCTAACCATGCGTTTTGTTTCACCTGGGAATCCAATTATAACACCTCCAAAGATTGATATGCCTTTATCTCGTAAACTTTTAACTACTTGTTTAACCATAGCAGGTGTGGTATTTCTTTTATTCATTGCGTCTAAACTTTGTTGATGTACTGATTCAATCCCTAGAAAAACTTGTCTAAAATTTGCTTTATAGAGTTTTTCAATTAAATCTGGATTTCTGTAAAGAGTATCAACGCGCGATTGGCAGGAAAAGTGCATTTTACTATTAATCCTCGACCTTATAATAGTGTCTAATATTTTATTGGTCCGCTTTACATTGATAGTGAAATTGTCCTCACAGAAAAAAATAAAATCTGGTTTTTCTCGTTTATTTACATCATAAACTTCGCGCATAATTCGTGGAATTGATTTTGTTCTGTAAGTAATTGGCTGGTTTGAATTTCTCCACATCTTAATAATGCAACAAAACTTACAATTGTGTGGACACCCTCGAGAAGTCTCTACTTGACGCGTAGTTGTGCCTAAATAAGTATAAAGTTTTCCTTTTAACAAATCTCTCCTAGGCATTGGAAAGTTATCTAAGTTGTGTTCTAGTTGCCTCTCATTATTATGAATAACCTTACCATCGTTATCTCTGTAGGAGATTCCATCAATGTCTTTGATAGAAATATTGTTTTTATTGCTATCAATATAATCAATAATCTCTTTAAATGTATGTTCTCCTTCACCACGAACTGTAAAATCTACATAGTCGTGCTTAGCTACAAATTCTGGTACCAGAGTGGGATGGTAGCCTCCTAAAATAGTGGTACATCCTTGCTCCTTAGCCATCTTTGCAACTTCTAAAGCAGAATAAATCTGAGGTGTCATGCTTGTAATAGCAACTGCATCGTATCGATTCAATTCGCTACGAAATCTTTTTTCGTGATATTTATCAACTTTGAAATCAAACAAATTTGCTTCGTGATTGGGGACCATGGCAGCTATCGAAATTAAGGAGAGAGGAGCACCCGTAATGATAGCATCCATTCCGGATTGCAAGCGCGCTGGATTTACATATAATATCTTCATAGTTAATCACACATTTTTTTTCACAATAGCTAAGCTTAACCGTATTTAAAGTGAACCATACTTGATACAAACTAACTTGGTAGAAGAGGTTAAGCTTAAATTCAGTTAGTTAATGATTTTAAGTTATAATCATATTTAAACTTGTTGACTCTACATAGTATTTGTTTGATCAATATAGCAATAAACTCCCAGTAAATTATTTATTAAAGATTAAATAACAATAAAAACCAATTTATTATAAAAATTAAACTTGTGTTTTTAGATGCTATAGTTGGTTCTCGATTAAAAAATCTTAACCCCCTCTGAATTAAAAACAAACCACTTCAATTATTTTGTAACATGGTTAGTGAAGTTTCTGGATATTTTAACGAACCTTTTTTGAAAAAGGACAGGGTATTTTATCGAAAATACCAAAAAAATATTATTAACAAATGTAAAGGAAGAAATTCTTTAATAGTTTTACCAACTGGCTTAGGAAAAACAATTATAGGGGTTTTACTCATAGGTAAAACTTTGGAAAAATATCCAGAATCCAAGATTATTATTCTTGCCCCTACCCGCCCTTTAGTTTCTCAACATAAAGCGTCCTGTGAGGAATTTTTAGATATCAACTGCGATTCAATTACATCCTTTACGGGTAAGATATCTCCTGAGAAAAGAATATTTCATTTTAAAAACTCTAAGATAATCGTCTCTACACCTCAAGTTATTAAAAACGATATTGAAAGAGGTAGATACGATTTAAAGCATGTTTCCCTAATAATATTCGACGAAGCTCACAGAACAAGAGGAAATTATGCGTATTGTTTTATATCTTCAGAATATATTAATACTTGCCAAGATCCTCTCATTTTAGGATTAACCGCTTCGCCTGGAAAAAGTTATCTTCGCATCCAGCAATTATGTAATAATTTATTCATCGAGAATGTTTTGTTCAAAACCTACGAAGATAAAGACGTACAACAATATATATTCGATATTGATACTTATTTAGAATTTGTTGATTTACCCATTGAAGTAATCGAGTTAAGTGCCATTTGGTATAATTTATTTGAGAAACTTCTTCAATATTTTATTGAGAAAAAATTAATTCCTCCGAGCAAGCGATATTATTCTAAGTCGGATTTCTTGGGTATTTCGCGAGATCTAACTCTCTCTCTTAAATATGAAAATGGTTATATACCAGAGTTATCTGAAGAAGAGTATCAGAGCGCTCTTTATTTTCAATCACCTCGGATTATTGATGTCGTAAATGAAGGCTCGTTAAATATCCAATCGATATACTCATTTTGTTCTAGTTTTATCTCTCTGCTTCACGGTAAAGATTTATTAGAATCTCAGAATATAACCTTGTTTTTAACATTTTTAGAAAAATTAGAGTATAAATCTGACCAAGAAATTCTTTCTGCTAAAAGAATTGTTAACTCAGAGCACTACAAATTTATCAAGAATAATATCCTTCAGAATAAAATTGATGATTATGCTCATCCTAAAATAGAAAAGTTATTTTCTATTGTATCAGAAGAATTAGAAAACCATTTAAGCACTAAAATTATTATTTTTACTCAATACCGAGAAATGGCAGAACTATTAAAGGAGAAATTTAAAAATCGCTTTGGAACTCAATTAAATGTAGAAAAATTCATAGGTCAAGCTAGCAAAATTAACGATTTAGGATTTTCACAAGATCACCAAATAGAAATAATAAAACAATTTAAAGAAGGCGCAATAGATGTTCTAATTGCTACAAGTGTAGCAGAAGAAGGGCTTGACATTCCCAATGTTGACGCAATAATTTTCTACGAACCTGTACCTTCTGAGATAAGATTAATTCAAAGACGCGGAAGAACGGGAAGACACAGCCCAGGTAGATGTTATTTACTAGTAGCTCGAGAAACAATTGATGTTCCATTTTATAAAGCTGCCGATAGAAAAGAATCTGCAATGCATTGGGTTTTGTCTCATATTAAGGAATTAGATCTCTGTAAAATTGCAGATCGAGAAGAGATTTGTTTTAAAAAAGAACAAACATTAGTTTCGGAATTGGATTTAATTAAAAATTACCGTGAAAGGCGTGAGAAAGAAAAAGAATTACTTGCAGATCGTTCAATTGAGGAAATAATTTCTGAGCTGGATAGTTTTGTCCAGAGTAAAGAGTTCCAATTGTTCAAAGATTCAGGAGTAACATTTTATTCTGATGTTTTAAGATTGGACGAAGCGAATCTAAAAAGGTCTATATTAAAATTAAAAGGTAATCAAAAAGAGAAAAATAAGAAAATGACAGAAAGAAAAATGTATTTAAATAAAAACGTAAAAACGCTAATTAAAATTGCTGAAACTTATAACGAAGACGGAAAAATGTCTCTTTCGGAATTTAAAGAATTGGCACAAGAAGAAGAGATAATTGAAAAAAAATATTATACCCATTTTAACCAAGCCTGCCGTTTAGGTTATCTCAAGAGAGTTGCAGATGAGGTACACTTTGTTATGGGTTACGACTGAATTCAAATATTAAGGTATAATCAAATTTTTTCGTCTTTTTTTTTCTTGAAAAGGAGATAGGCAAGTACCACTAATGTAAGAATGATTGGGATTATAATTGTTAACGGGTTCTCTCCGCTAATTCTGAAAATATAATAGGAAATTGTAATTAGTGAGGCAAAGAAAGCGATAATTGACCCGTATTGGTTTGTTAAGTTTTTTAAGCGTCTCATAAACATGTACATTCGAAAATTCATTTTTTTAATTACTTCTAATTCGTTCTCGTTCAATGTTTTTATTACATCAGGATTTTCGTAATATAACCCAATTTGAGGATCATATTTACCACTTAACTTACCAGCACTAATAAGAGAGATAAGATGCTTCTGAATCAGTTGTTTTTTCATTTTCAATTCATTTTGTAGAAAACTTAGAGTGAGGAATTCATTTGCTACAGCTTTTATTGCCATTTCTATGTACGATTTAACAATTAATTCTTCTAAGGTTTTAACTTTTTCCCTTAATATCTCGTTAAACTCTTTTATGAAACGGTCAAAATCGTTGATTATATGCTTATGTTTGGTTTCAAAATCGTTAGAATTTCTATTAAATGCCTTGTAGATGTCTTTAATTCTTCTGTTTGAATTTCTAATTTCCTGCTCAATGTACTTATGTTTTTTATTTACTCGTAGATAAGCTCTTTTAAATTGCTCTGTATCAATATAGTCCTCAACTCGTGCTTGAAGTGTGCCTAATAATTGACTTAGATGAATATTATTTTTGTTTATTATAGCTAATAATTTTCCCCTGTCTGTTTCAAGTTTTAATGTATTAATAGTCTCCTCAATAGCATTAACTCTTTCTCTCACTAATTTTTTGATTTCATTTTTCTTCTCGAAATAAAATTCTCTTGCTTCCGTTTCAAATTTTTTAGATTCATAAGTTTTATTTATTACATTTTTCAACTTCTCTTCGATTTTATCATCTACTTGCTTTAACTTTATTTCAACTTTCTCTTTTCTACCTTCGAGAATTTCTTTCATTTTCCCCTGAAGCTCGACCTTCTCAATATCTTCAGCAGTTTTAGAAAAAAGGTTTTCTAAATCTATTTTTAAAGCATTATACTCGTTAACCATGAAAGACTCTAGTTCCTTAAATAATCGTAAATTCTCTTTAATTTTTTCTATTGCTAATTCGTCGTTGCTAATGATACCGTTAATATTATTACTCAGTTCCATGTTTTCTATTCTATTTTCATCTACATTTAACTCTTTAAGCTTAATAGTATATTGGTCATTTATTAATTCCTTAAAATCACTTAAATCGTTAATCCTATTTTGAATTTCTAAAAAATTAACTCTTAAAGTCTTATTTTTTATACATGAATCGTAGAGCGCCAATAACTGTCCAATAGTCTCCTGTGTTTGTTTTAAAATTCTATTTTCCGCGAAATTTTTTAATTCCCTATTCTTATGGTATGCTTCAGTATGTACAATAAGTTCTTTTTTGTCTTCGAGTAAATCTCCCTGCAATTTAGAGACTTCAATCAAATCTTTTATTCTTGGAATTATTGTTTTACACTTGAGTTTTAATTTATCAGCAAGTTTCTTAATGTCAATTTTATCTGTATTTTCTTTTTCACTCATGAGATAAATTTCGTTAGAAATTATCTTGTTTACATATTCATCCTTTAATTTACTTACCTCGTTACTTAAAAAATCACTAAAATTCTCCCATTGAATTATTTTAATCGAATTCTCGTCAGGGTTATCAACAATCTCAGTTAAATTGAGCAGTTTCTTTGAGAAATTCTTGTTATAATCATTAAATTCTATAATAATTGTATCAAAACCCCTGATTACATCCGGAATTTTGTTTACTCTATTTTGATCTATACTAAATTTGTATTTTTCTAATTTATCTTTAAAAATCTGAATCGTGTTTGAAACATAATCGTCAAAATCTTCAACTTTGGCTCGTTTTCTCTCTTCAATGACTTTTTCTTTTAGAATTTGAACTTGGTCAGCTATAAGTCCAATGATGTTCTCTTCTAAGCTATCCAGCTTTTCGTCTAGATACTTATAAAGTGGAAAGAGTTTTTGTTTAAAACTAGTATTTTTCTTTACTAATTGTTTTAACTTATGAATTTCCTCAGTTTTGTTTTTTAGTAAAATGTCAGATTCTGTTTTGATGGTCTTAAAAGCGTCTTGATACTGATTATTAGCTACTTGGTTCTTCGCATTGTCCTTTATTTTTAATATTCCATTCTGTATATTATCTTTAACATTTCTGATGTTGTTATTTAGTTCGTTAAAAAATTGAAAGCCATTAGTATAATCTGCGAATATCGAATCAAAATTCTCTTTGAAATCCACCCATTTATAGATTATTTTCTTGTGGTTTTTTGCTATTTTTTTCTCTTTTGTTGTAACTTGGTGCGAGACTTTGTAAATAACCGCATCGTATTTACTTACAATTTGAGATATCCTATTAAATGCTTGAATAATGAGATCAAATTTTTCCTTGTTATACCCCTTATCCAAAACTTCGACTATGTAATTCTTAAAAGAATCTACTTCACGATTTATCTGATCTTGAATGTCGTAAATTTTACTATCCAGTTCATCTAAAATAACACTATATTTTTTTAAACTTTCCTTTTCTTGTATTCTTTCTTGGAGATAACTATTTAATTCATTCAAACCATTTTGTAATAAAGAATAGGATTTGTTCCACTGAGATATTTCAACGCCAAGAGTTGCTTGTAGGTTAATATAGATTAATTCTTGATTAAACGAGGATTCGATGTTCTCGTTTAAGAAATCAGCTTCCATTAATGAATTCCGCAAGACAAACTTCAATCTTTCTTTGGCAAAATCAACTTCGTCTATTAAAAGATACGATTCAATCTCTTCCCTAATTTGTGGAATCGTATTTTTCAGTTTTAATGTCATATTGTAAATATCGTTCTTAATTTCCTTCAATTTTGACTTTTCTTCGTATAACCTTTCAGTACTAATTTCATTATCAACAATAAGGATATTTTTGAATAAGTAATCCAAACAAAAGTAGTATTTAGTTTTAAATAAATAGGTTTTTTTAGCTTTGATTTCCCCTTCAAAAAAATGATTACTTATTAAATCATGAAGTATTGGAAAAATATCTTCCTTTAATCTTAATGGCTCTTCGTTATAGGAACCTCTATACTTCTTATAAATATCGGAGAGTGATATTACACTATTATCACTTAGTTGTTCATAAATTTCCCGAATAATAACTCTTTTACTTTGACTTAGATTTTGAATATATTGATTGAATTCTAAAGTAGTATCAACTTTTTTTAAAGTAAAAGTGTAATTTAAATTGATATATAAAACAATTTCATCTAAACCATGGCTTAATCCAAATGTGTTTTTGATTTGGTTTAAGTCGATGAAATTATGAGTTTCTAAATGCTTAAAAACGACTCTTTCAATTTCTTCGATAAAGCGGTTCCAAATTATAGATAATAGTATGACTAATTGAGTTACTTCTCTTAGAATTCTTAGATTCCAGCTTGTTGTTTCTCTAAAAATATGATCCAGTTTTTCTGTGATAAAGGAATAAATCCTAGCAGGGTTGTAATCAATTAACCAAGAATAAATGTGGAGAATATTGACTATCCAAAAGGTTGTATCAATATCTTCATCTTGGTAAATAAAACTAAAACCACCATTCTCTTTTTGAAATTGATAAAGAAATTGTATCTCTTTATCCCTTACTTCTAAATCTAAATCGAAGAATTTAAGGCTTAAAAGCTTATACAATATCGTAGAATCTTTTTTCCTCTCTTTTAAATACGAACGAAACTGCTCCTTGAATACTCTTACATCTATACCAAGAAGTAGAAGACTTTCTATTACATAATAAAAAGTTTTTGCTACAGGACCGTTATTACATTCCTCGCAACTTTTATCAAAGCAGTGTAAAAATCCATTATTTTTCTTATGCGCATAAATGAAATTTTTTATTTGTCGAACTATAACACCATCTCCCTTAGAGGAAAGATACTCGTTTAAAATTCCTAATAGCTCTAGACTAGCTAATGTGTAGTATAACGACCAGATATCGGATTTTTTTGAAGAATGAGGAGATGATTTAAAACCTAATTGATCTTTTTCGATAATCGCAACTTCGCAATTTTTAATGATGTTTAAATATTCCTCACGGAAAACATCCACTTTTTGCTTGAGATACTTTCTAAGCAAAAGAAACCAATAAATATTTTCTAATTTTAAAGAAGTTTCATTTAGTAAGCTCTCATTATAGAGTTGATATAACTCCAAAATTTTTTCGTAATTGCTTAAATAAAAATTTCCAATATCCTTTCTATTCGTTGATAAAAAAGATTTAAATGGTTCCTTCTTGAATTCCGTTATGTATGGGTATGCCGTCTTGTTTTCCACATTTGTCAACTAAATAAAACCCCAAACTTCTTTTTTATAATAATAAAAATTTTAGAATTTATTTTTTTACTATTTTGGTTCATTTTTTGCTCTTAATACCGAAAAAAGATTTCGTGGTGTATTAATAGTTGCTATTATTTGATAAAAATATTAAAAAAAAAAAAGAAAATAGATTATAATGAGGGATCGCTATTAAAACTCCAAGTAGTATTAATGCCTAGATTATCTTGCATTAAGGGAGATTGAGTAACGATTAAAGGCGCCCATTGTTTCCATGGTATAAAATTAATAGCAAAAGTAAACGCATTAGCAACTGTTTGATTTTGATCTAATTGATCCCAGAATTGATGAAAGAACCATGAACCAGCAAAACCATCACCGTTGTTATTACTAATCCAATACCAAGAAAACACATTTGAAGATGCGCTCACAAATAAGCAATTCGGTAAGTCGTACCAACTCTGACCTATATTTTTATTTTGATTAAGAAAGTTACCGCTAAAGCAAGAATCTACATTTATCATCATACGTTCACAATCAATATTCTTCACTAAATCATAAAACTCAAATTCAGTAATAAAACTGTTATCTGCTTCAAAATGAAATGTAGCGTTGCCATCCCCAAGAACGCCATTTGATCCATGGTCAGTCATAAATACAATTAATTGGTCCTTAGGATTGATCTTGGTGGCAAACGAGCGATAATCCGATGCATTTAATTCTTGTTTAAACCTACTTGCATTTACTTGGTCATTTTCTACATCGATAACTGCTCCAACTAAATCATTTAGAATTCCGTCTCCTGCTTTTATGTCTATAACTGGATCATTAGTGTGATATAACATTAGAAAAATATTATCATCTGTATATCCATGAGATTTTAAAATCCAGTATACATGAAGTGCTTGAGCCGGAAATCCGTCTGAATCTATGCTGCTTGGTGGAGGATTCGGATCAACAGGGTTAGTATTGTTAACTGATATCCATTTATCTAACATGAGATCATCGTAGTATACTCCCTCCGTTGTCCAAACATCGAAACTCCCTTCTACTGATAGTAGTAAGTTTAGGGCCGTAATCTCATTTCCTGTCTCATTATTGCAAACACCAATTATATTAAGAGGAAACCATAGATTTAATGAAGAATTTTCGTATCGCGACCAATCTATCCTAACAACTTGGTTTACTGAATCTAACCATTCTAACCCTATTCGCACACCATTACCTTGAATAGGACCAATGCTCTGGATGTAGATATTTGCTGTGAGATTATACATTGCATATTCTTCTAGGCCGTAAAATTGTGAATAATTTAGGTTAAATACACCATCTACAGATTCAGGGCCGATTGGTTGAATAAATAGTGACCCTGGAGTTACATTGCTGTTTATTATTGTATGAAATCCAAGACTGTTTGTATCTGAAAAAGTCCAATTACCAACATCGTTCACAAATGTAGCATCATTTCCGCCACCGTAATTATCTTCTGCTTCGTAGGGATAAAAATCGTTTGCACTACCAAGAATTATCGCTTTTCTTTCACCTGGTGGTAGAGTGATTGGTACATGTGGAATAGTACTAAAAATAAGGGCAATTATGATAACTCCCACAAGCAAGATAGCTATGATGGGAATTATTATTTTCCATTTCATTGATTTCACACATTATTTTATAAATAGTTTTTATTAAGATAAGTTAAACTTACCTATTTTCTCTAAAGGAAAAATAGACGAAATACTAATATAAATCTTTACTTGGTAGAAATGAAGATTTAAAATTTCAGATACATTTAAGATAATAATTTGGTTCAATTCTCAAAATAGGTTTCAAGGAGTTTGAGGTTATTATAACAACTGATAAGAAGCAAATTGGATGGATGTGTAGTTATACCCCTTTAGAACTAATTTATTCGGCGGGATTCCTTCCTTATCGTATTATAGGTCATTCTGAACCTCCTCAAAACGCAGATTCTTATATTCATCCTAACTTCTGTCAATTCGTAAAATCTACAATTGATGTAGCAATTGATGGGGGGTACGACTTTCTTGACGGAGTAGTCTTCGTTAATTCTTGCGATGCAATGCGACGCCTTCACGACGTTTGGAAAAGGTATGTTCCTTCGAAATTTATACATATTTTAGATATTCCTATGGGAACTTTATCGTTAGGAGCAAAATATCTCAAGGAGGAGTTTATTAAGCTTAAAAATGCGTTAGAAGAACACGCGGTAATCACTATTAGTGATTTTGATATAAAGAACGCAATTAATGTTTTTAAAGAATCCCGTTTAATGTACAACCAATTAAATTCTTTAAGAATAGAAAATCCACCCTCAATAACAGCAACGGATTTAATGAAACTTACTTCGGATTTCTTTAAATCAGAACCAAAAATATGGAATGATAAAACCCAGGGCATTTTAGAAAATATAAGAATGCAAACTCCAAAAGTAGCTATAAAAAATAACCCTAGAATACTTTTATCAGGAAGTCCTCTACACGAAATCGAATTTATCTCGTTTATAGAAGAGATCGGAATGAATGTGGTTTACGAAGATCTTTGTACAGGCAGCAAATTCTTTGATCTCGTAATAAATGAATCTCACGATTTATTAGCTTCCTTAAGTGAGGCTTATCTAAATAAAACCCCATGCGCTCGAATGATGCAAATTAAGGAGAGAGCAGATCAGATTTATAAAACAGCAGAAAAATTCAGGGTTGATGGAGTGATTCACCACTCGTTAAAATTTTGCGATACATATTTATACGATGTCCCCGCTTTAAAAACGATATTAACTGAGAAGGGGTTAAGTGTGTTATTCATTGAAAGTGATGGTAGCTTAGGAGATGTTAATCAAATTAGAACTAGAATTGAGGCATTTTCAGAAATTATAAAAAGTTAAAAAAAAAGGTGAAAAAAAATAGCAGCTCAAGGTATGTTAAAGAAATATTTTACTCAATTGGAAACAAGCCTAAAAAACAAACTAGAATCAAAAACCACCGCTCGTAGAAAATTTGTTTACGAAATAGCAAGAATTGGAACTCGAATCTTCGATGACAACTGGTCAATTGGTTGGACTACGGTATTCGTCCCATACGAACTTCTCAGTTCAATGAACGTTTCTGGCATGTTTGTTGAGTTTTTTGGAGCGATGCTTGCTGGAACTGGTATGTCAAGAAAATATCTTGATCTTTCAGAAAGTAAAGGTTATTCCACTGATAGCTGTTCTTACCATAGAACTATAATCGGTGCCGCCATGGATGGACTCCTACCAGAACCAGATGTGCTCATTGGGGCAAGTATCCCTTGTAATGGCGGGGTTAAAGCGTTAAAACGCATCGGAGAAATCTTTAACAAGGAAGTCTTTATTTTGAACATTCCAATTGAAGTAACTCCAAAATCGGTCGATTATTTAACGGAACAATTCGAGCAAATGATAGAGTACATCGAAAGCGAAACTGGTCGTAAGTTAGATTATGATAAGCTTAAAAATTCAATTAAATACAATAATGAAGCAAGGGAATACCTGATAGAATTAAACAAATTATGTATGAATGTCCCAAGTCCTGCAAATTCAAACGACTTAAAAAACTTCATCATGATTGTATTGCTTCAAGGAACAAAAGAGAGCGTTGAAGTCGCAAAATTATACCGAGACGAATTTAAATTTAGAGTTGATAATAACTTAGGTGGTTTACAAGAAGAAAAATACCGATTAATGTGGATCCAGAATCGAATCCAATTTAAAACTGATCTTTTGAGAATCCTGGAAGAAAATTATGGCGCAAAAATAGTAATTGATGAACTTAATCACATATGGTGGGAACCTATGGATGAAGATGACCCTTTAAGAAGCCTCGCTACAAGAATAATAACTCACCCTATAGTTGGTCCGGCTGATAGACGACTCGATGTAATTACGCAATTAGCACAAGATTATAAAATAGACGGCGCAGTTAATCCCGCTCACTGGGGATGCCGACAATCTGCCGGTGCAAGGGTCTTATTTAAAGATGCTCTTCAAAAAATAGGGATTCCAACCATACATTTAGATGTAGATTGCGTAGATGAAAGAAACTACGCACCAGGACAAATCATGACGCGTATGGAAGCTTTTTTAGAAATGCTGTCTAAATATTGATATTAAAAGATTTAAACATTATATATATAAATTATTTTGAATCAAAAAAAGATAAAAAAAAGGAGTACAACTCCTTGCTTATTTTAAATTAGAAATATCTAATAAGTTGTATTTTGATATCATTTCGAGAACGCCCATTACTTGCATATTATGATTATACAAATCATTAGCGTCAGAAAGGTTTCTCCAACAAAATGGGCATTCAGTTGTCAGAATGTCGGCTCCTACGGCATTAGCTTCGTCACATCGCAGACTCGCTGTTCTTAAAGAGAAATCAGGATATCCTGCTCTAACTCCGCCACCAGCACCACAACACATCGAATTATTTTTTATTCGATACATTTCAATAAATTTAATTCCAACATCCTCTTCAAGTTTACGCAAAATAACTCGAGGAATTTCGAACCATTCATCGATCAGTTTGTCAATTTTACGCATGTCCATCATTAAATTCTTAGATTTCTTGATCATCGATTGTTCTATATCGTGCGCAAAATGCCTACCAGTGTGGCAAGGATCATGATATGTTACGACTTTTCCCTTGAGTTCTTTGTTTGGTTTAAACTTAATCTTGCCATCCGTGATTAATTTTGAGACTAATTCAAATGCGTGCATCGTTTTAAACGGAAGTTCTTCTCCTTCTGTCATCCATTTAGGGTAATCAATAGTAAAAGTCCGGTAGCAACCAGCACAAGAGAAATAAACTTCTTCCAAATCCTTGAAAGTTTCCAAATTCTTATTCATTAACTCTTGAGCAGTATCAACGGCGCCGATTCTAAAGAAGGGGCTTCCACAACACACTTCATCCTCGATTAATGTAAAATCTATGCCTAATTGTTCAAAAACTTTAGCAGTAGCAATAGCAACTTCTACTTGCCGATAACTAGCAGTACAGCCAACGTAATATCCAATTTTTGCGTTTTTGTTGTTTATATATTTCCCTAAACCAGCATCCTTTGCCCATTTCATTCGTTCTGCTGCCTTTCCTCCGTAAGGGTTGTTCAATTCCTTAACTAATCGATCAACCAATTGATGCTTTTCAATCATAGGGACGCCTGCTTCAACACACGCAGCTCGTAAAGACTCAATAATGTCTACTGTGGGTATTTTACTCTCACATTGGACTGAACATTGTCCGCATGTAATGCACGGCATAATAACATCCCTAACTTCTTCATTAAACTCTAAATCTCCGTTTAAGATTGAACGAGCAATCCACATTTTTCCTGCATTCCAAAACGCTTCCCAACCGTATTCTATTCCCGCAGGGCACGCGTCAAGCATTCCTTCGTAAAGAACTGTGCTTTGTTTTCCCGCGAATTCTCCTATCCCCTCTCTACTAGGCTCTCCCGAATAAGCAAACCTACACGCTTTACAATGGATACACTTATATATTTCCTTCTCCAATTCTTTTAATCTTTCCATTCCAGTTTTAGCCATTTTTTTTTAACCTCCTTACTCAGTTATGGAAGAGCAAGCCTCCCAGGATGCATTATCATATTAGGATCAAAAATCTTCTTCATCGTTCTCAAATACTTCCAATACATTCCTGCTTGAGAATAAGTGAGAGGCGCGTGGATGTATGGATCAGGACGATAATTCAACCATCCTTGCTTAAGTGCGTATTCTGTTGTTTCTCTATTCATCTCTTGAACTTTTTCTAAATCTGATGGTTTTGTGCTATCGAAACAAATAATTGGCATGCAAATTGCTTGCCTACAACGTTCAATACTAGCAATCCACATAACTTCTGGAAAACCGTATTTCTTCATAGCAGCAGTATACATTTCAGCAAAATGGGCGCATTCATTCCATGGGGTATAGAAAGTAATGAATAAGAATCCAGCTTCCCAAAACGCATAAGGAACCGCTATCTTATTTGGTTTCTTCAACCTGCTTGCGATTTGTTTGGGATGTAGTATCTGAGGTTTTACACTATCAGGATCTTTAGCTCTATTTTTCTTGAAATCTTCAGCCATTTCATTGATTCTATTAACCACATAATCTAACTCTTCTTGAGTTTGTGCCCAGCACTCCCAATTCATCCACCACCTACTAATTCCTAACTCTTCATAGAATTCATAATCGTGAGGAACTTTATCTTTTGGCCAACGCGCCATTACTAAAGGATAATTCCCACCTTGAACCATAACTGTGTTGTGAGCAATTCCAAATTCTTGTTTTCCAATTTCTAATGTTAGGTTCTGCATATCTTCAGGATTGGACATACCCCACACAACTACAGTCTTAAATTTTGGATGTGGATATATTTTGACTGCGACTTTAGTCATTACACCAAGAGCTCCTTGTGAACCCATTAAAAAGGACCAGATATCTGGACCAAGTCCATATTTATAGAATGGTTTCGCAAAAGGCAAAGCCCACGAACCAGTTCGCACAATATCCCCGTTTGGAAACACTATCTCACCGCACATGAAGTTATCACCTTGTGGACCAACGGAGCTAGTATAAAGGGAAAACCCTCGATCGATAGCATCTCCCATTACAGTAGAAGCTGGTGGAGCACCGTCTGGTACGGGAGGCGCCCACTCTGGATAATTTTTGTGCATGTAAGCCCAAAGCTCTCCAATTGTGACTCCCGGTTCGACTACAACATATCGATTCTCTGTATCAACTTCGATAATTCTATCCATTCTACCTAAATCAAGCATAACTCCAGCAGGCTTAATAGTTGGACATGCAAAGCCGCCAGATAATCCGGCTGAAATCGGTGAGACTGCGATTTTTTCTGCAGAGCAGTAAAGTAGTATTTTACGAATTTCTTCTACGTATTTAGGACGCACGACGATATCAGGAATTTGTGATTCTAATCCCATTACAGATTTGGAAAGATATGACGCTGTAATTGCCTTGTTATTGGTGGCGTATTCTTTGCCTACAATACCAATCATTGCTTCTAAATCTTTATCATCTGCTAATTTATAGCTCATACTTTAATACCTTATTATCTTTTTTTTTCTTATTATTGAATTTAGATTAAATATTCTTTATAAATTCGAAAATTAATTGCCTAATTTTAAATTTGTTATTAAGAGTTTTTATGAAGTAGGTGTTTTTACTTATAATTATAAAATTGAATCCTACGGAGTTAAAATATTTCCAAATTGAAAGAAAACCTTTAAAAAATACCTCTATTCCAAAAAAAAAATAATTATCAGAATATTTTCCAATCAACTACTATTGGATAGTGGAGATAAGTCTTTTATTCTCAAAAGCGCTCTCCTTTTGTTATCGTTAATAATAAACTTCCGAAAAATTTCATTTTTATCATCAATAAATTCCCAAAATTCTTCGTAAATCTCTTCCAAAGTCATGTTATTTTTTTTATTAAAATTTTCTTCGAAATTGCTTGTTCTCTTCTCATAATTAGGTTTCTCTGAAATCTTTTGTGAAGAATTATTGTCTGAATTATTAGATTGATAAAGATCTAAGCTATTGACAAAATGATCCTTATAGCTAGGTTTAAGTTTTTTATCCTTTTTTATTTCTCCTGGATTTAATTGAAAGTCAACCTTCTGATAACCACGAATTGAGAAATTTTTATCTATGAATAATTGAAAGTGATGTTGACATACTTTACCTTGAGGAACTGAAATCGTAGTTAGTTGAGATGCTTTATTTACTATAGATTTAGGAATTTGAATAACTTTCTTGAACTTACAAACGGGACAAATAACTTCTATATACCTATTAATTGCAATTGCTTCCATTAGAATTTCAAAAACTAATGTATTTTTCGTCTTACAATTTGTCTACATCTTAGAATATAAATACCCCTAATTTCAAAGAAATATAGTTTCGTGCGTCAAAACTAAATTTTAAGTTCAATAAATTATAATCCTTCATATATTCTATTCAAAGAGACAACTTAAATTATGAGCTATCAAATAACTGATATGGATGTTTTCTTTAACCCTAAATCCATTGCTATTATAGGTGCTTCAGAGTCTTTGAAATTTGGTCACACTATGACTAAATATTTGTTAAATTCGAATTTTAAAACATATCCCGTAAATATAAACAAAGATACTATTTTTGGTAATAAAGTGTTCAAAAGTATTAATATTATACCAGATGATATCGAATTGGCGGTCATAGTTGTAAAGAATGAACATGTACTTGAAGTTGTGAAAGATTCTGTCAAAAAAGGAGTTAAAGGAATAATTATCGAATCTGCGGGTTTTGCTGAAACTGGTATTGAAAAATTTGTTAAAATTCAAGATGAAATAGAGACAATTGCTAAAAATTCAAATATAAGAATAATTGGTCCTAATTGTGTAGGAGTCACTAACTTCGATAATAAATTTACAACCGCAGAAGTAGATTTTAATCAATCCATAGAAGAAGGCGTGATATCTGTCATTGCACAGTCAGGTGTATTAGGAAATATATTCGTTGAATGGTCAACAAGTCAGAAAATTGGCTTTTCGAAAACAATAACACTTGGAAATAAAGTAGATGTTGATGAGGTTGATATGTTAGAATATCTTGAGAAAGATGCGAATACGTGTGTAATAACAGTCTATTTAGAAGGCGTAAAACGAGGACCAAAGTTAGTAGAAGTATTGAGAAAAACGACAAAACCTATCTTAATTCTAAAAAATGGTCGTAGCGAAATTGGATCTAATGCAGTAAAGAGTCACACTGGTTCTATTGCCGGAGACGATAAAATTTACGATGCGATTTTCAAACAGTATTCTGGTATTTATCGCGTAAATAATTTTTACGAGATGTTTAATATCGCTCAAGCATTTGCTACTCAACCACTACCTAAAGGAAAGAACATTGCGATAACTACATCTTCAGGAAGTTTAGGTATATTAGCATGCGACGAAATTGAAAAACAGGGTCTAGAACTTGCAGTTTTAAACGACTCTACTATCAAAGAAATGAAATCTATCTCACCCAATTGGACTTCTTTAAAGAATCCTGTCGACTTGGGACCTTCACTATTCATGACATTTAGTCAATCTTTAAAGGCAATACTTAACGATGAAAATGTTGATGCGTTATTACACATTTTCGCGGTCCCTCAACAACCAATAAAAGACTTTTCTTTACCTATAACGCCACACTTGAGAGATATGAGAAATCTTTCAACTAAGCTGAAAAAACCCGTTATTACTTGCGTTTTTGGTTCTCGTTGGATTACTGAATACTTTTTACAACATTCTTATAAATATAAAATTCCAATAATGGCCCAGATAAGCCACGCAATAAAGGCATTTAAATTTATGTACGACTTTAGTAAATCAAATAAATACCTGAACAAAAATACCGAGAATTAATGTTTAATAATATTTTTGAATTCTATTCTTCTTGAAAACAAACCTAAAAACTGGACTCCAAATTTTTTATAATCGACCTTAATCTTCTTTTAATTAATAAAATAACATGTAAAATAACAATTTAAAAAGTGATTATGATTGGTTAATTGGGAACAAATTGCGGAACAAGCTTTACTATATTGGCAAGAATTCATTACATGGTTTTTAGGAATGCCTATTTATGCTCAAGTTCTATTAATTGTGGGAGCTGTAGCTTCCATAGTTTTGGCGGTTATTCTTGTATACTACGTACTAAAAGGCGTCGCATATTTAATCTACTACATCCTAAAAGGGACTTACTTACTCTTAAAAGCTATTTTCCTTGGTATATACAAGCTTTTTGAAGAGCTTTATTATACAATATCGGGAAAACCTAAGCCTATTAAGGAACCTTCCGATAAAAAATGTTGCGAGCAGCCAGAAGCTCCCCAACAATCTTATGAAGAACAGGAGATCATCGTGCCATCGCAAAAAGAGATTCAAATAATTCAGCCAGACGCTGTATTTTGCAGTGAATGTGGAACTCAATACACGGAAAGAATGCTGGAACAATTAAAAGGAAATGGAATCGCATATTGCGTTTATTGTGGAAAAGGATTCAAATCTACTGAAGTTGAAGTAGAACAATACTAATTTTTTTTCTTTTCTTTTTTTATTTTTATATTCTCTTTTTTGATCTAAGGTCTTTCTCGAAAAGAACAACCGCTGTTGGTTCGTTTTTATCTTCCCAAGAAGGATTTTTAAATCCCATTTTTTTTATCGATTCTAATGCTTCAGTTTGGCAATAAACTGCAATGATATTGATCTCATCTTTATTAAGCTCGTGGTCAACTGTGTAAGATATTAATTGAGAGGCAGCTTCAGGATCACCGTATACTACTATCCATACCTCATTTTCTCGGGGTGTTTCAGGCAAAACTATACTTCTAATATCAATTTTCTGTAAAATTGCATCCGAATTGGTTAACCATAGAGAGTTTTTATCCTCTAAATTGGCTAAAGGTACATACGACCAACCAATATTGAGTTCATCCCCTGGACCTATATCCAATACTTTATAAATCTCTTTTGCTTCTTCGTTAGATATTTTCCGTATATCAGAGGAATCATATTCCTTTAAATTTAGCTCGCTGAGGTCACTCACTAAAACTTCCGTCCTCTTCTTTTCCTTGAATCCATGAAATTTCGCCAAGGATTGGGAACCAAAATTTCTTGAAGATGTATCGTATTGAGCGGTTCTAGCACCAACTTTAATTGCATAATCAATAGCATATTTCAATTGTTCGCGTCCAATTCCTTTTTTTTGATGAGAAACCTTCACTCGACCGCCTTCTAACCACGCGACTCCATTAGAAAACACTTTTACTCTTCCAAATCCAATTAATTCCTTCATTTCTTCTTCAAGAAAAGTACCGTAAGCCAGGTGATCTTTTTCATTCAACCATCTCTCAATAACATCAGGAATGTAATCGTCACCCTCCCATATATCTTTACTGATGTCCAATATTGCCGGAATATCCTCCTTTGTTAATGCTCGGAAATATAATTTCATGGTTGCAACATAAATTAAATACCCTACTTATAAAAATAATAATCAGAGACTACTTAGAAAGTTTTTTGTAAAGATTATAATATAAAATAAATACTAAGACGGCATGAACAATGATACAAGCAAATATTCCAAGCGTTAAGAGAATGAATCCGTTATAAATCCCTAATAGAAATGAGGATATAAGGTAAGAAATTAGAATATTTTTATCTTTAAATCTAAACCAGATATGAAAATGATATATAGAAAAAATTATGCTCGAGATAATAATTGCTAAAATAACCCCTCCTATTAAGGCGTTCAATAAAAATCCTATAAGATAATAACGAAAAATTAATTCCTCCATTATCATGGTTAAAGGGAAAAAAACTAACAATCTGGGTATTCCGTTTTTATTTAAAAGAGCGTTAACAACATCGTGTTGTTTCATTAATTCTTTACTCTTCTCATTATATACAAAAAATTCCATTAATTTTCCTAATCCTAATAAAAATAGAAAACCAACCACCAAAAATAACACTACACCTATGGATAATTCACTTACGATTAGAAAATCAATGTAAATATTAAAAAAAATCGGAATAATTAAAAGGATGACAACAACCGTGATGCTTAGGTATTTAATTCTAAACTTCAAATCTTTTAAAACTTCTAACGTTATTAGATTAGATTTAAGTAGTTGAAGCTATCTAATATATATTATTTTATTCCATAAAAATAAGGATTTAAAACTTGACAGAATTATATCAAAAGCTTGAAGAAATAGTTACAAAAAAATACATCTCAAATAGTATTTATGTAAGACACGCTTATTCGAGGGTTGTAGATCCAGTATTACAAGGCGTCCCAGATATAGTTATAAGACCTAGGGATGCTCAAGAAATTTCTGAAATTCTTAAGATTGCTAACGAGGAGAATATAGCTGTGATACCTCGTGGAGGTGGAGATTGTGAATTCGGGGGCAGCAAGCCCATTGATGATAGTGGAATTGTTTTGGATTTAAAGCGAATGAACAATGTAATAAATCTTGACCAGGAAAATCTTATTGTTAGCGTCGAAGCAGGCATATCGTGGGGAAAATTGAACGATTATTTATGCAATTTCGGTTTATATACTGGATGTTTAGGTCCAGGATCCGGACTGACAGCTTCGGTTGGAGGTGGCATCTCTCATCAATCAGTCGGAGGTGGGGGATGTGCTAAGTATGGGTCGTGTACGAATCAATTGGTTTCATTAGAAGTGGTCCTACCTACTGGTGAAATAATTGAAACCGGTTCGCAAGCAAATAAATATTCAAAATTTCCGTTTAATAGATTCGGAAACGGTCCTGACTTTGCAAGTATTTTTTGTGGTGACAACGGAATTTTTGGAGTGAAAACCCAAGTTTCATTACAAGTTTTTCCGAAACCTCCGTTTGCGAATTATAAAACATTTCTCATGCCGCGCAAATCAGAAGAAATATCAGCAAAAATTTTTACAGAAATGAGGCTTAAAGCGATTGATGTATACGATTCGATGTATTTTATGGATTTGTTAGTCAGAGTTGGCACAGAAAAAGGAATTTTTCCATTATGGGAAAATTTGAAAAGAAAAAGGGGTACAATGTTCTACACGGTAGAAGCTAACTCGGAAAAAGAACTTGAAGAGAAAGTTAATCAGTTAGATAAGATTTTTCTTCAAAACAAAGCAGAAGAATTAGGCCCAGAAATTGCAGATGGGAATATAGGGAAATGGCACTATGAAGAACAGGGACATTGGTTAATTGCGCATAATTTATGGGGATTAATCCCGGGTTTTACAGCTTTAGACGCAGAATGCCACACGCCGATATCCGCTTATCCCGGGATTTTAAAAGATGTTGAACTTTGGGATTTAGAACAGTCTGATGATATGGAAAAGATTCTTGAAATTTCAGGAATGAGACCAATTTCTGGAGCCGGTCCGATTATATTAATTGGAGATCACAACGTTGAGTTAACAACCGGAGTTACAAGCTTCGAAAGCTATATTGATGGAAAAAATTACGAAATTATCGAAGAATTAAACATCAAACTATGGAAATCGCTGCTCGAAAGAATTACCAAACACGGGGTAACGTGGTACATGTTAGGAGATATATTAAGTAGGTTATTGGTCGAAATTGGAGCGTTTCAACCAGAGTACTTACAATTCTTAAGCTCAATTAAAAAAACGCTAGATCCGCGATATATTTTAAGTAGAGGAAAGTTTAATTTTTGGGGTGATAAAACTGTCTGAAATATATCAAAAATTAGAAAAAATAGTTAAAGAGCAGTATATTTCCAATAGTCTTTATGTCCGACATGCATATTCAAGAAATGTCGATCTCGTTTTACAAGGCGTTCCTGATATTGTAATTAGGCCTAAAGATGCTCAAGAAGTCTCAGAGATTCTTAAAATTGCAAACGATGAAAATATACCTGTTATTCCACGTGGAGGTGGAGATTGTGAATTTGGTGGCAGTAAACCTATTGGGGATGGCGGGATCGTATTGGAAACTAAAAGAATGAATCGAGTCCTCAATTTAGACCAAGATAAGCTAATTGTTACAGTTGAAGCAGGAATCTCGTGGGGGAAATTAAACGAATACTTGTGCCATTTTGGATTATATACCGGTTGTATGGGCCCTGGTTCTGGCATGACAGCAGCAGTGGGCGGGGGGATTTCCCATCATTCTGTAGGAGGTGGAGGATGTGCTAAATACGGTGCATGCACAAACCAATTAGTCTCTTTAGAAGTTGTTTTACCAACGGGCGAAATTATAAATACGGGTTCTCAAGCTAATAAATATTCTAAGTATCCTTTTAATAGGTTTGGTAATGGTCCGGACTTGGCAGGTCTGTTTTGTGGCGATAATGGGATTTTTGGTGTAAAAACAAAAGTGTCTTTGCAAGTCTTTCCTAAGCCCCCTTTTGCTGCTTATAAAACTTTTCAATTACCTCGGAAAGAAAGAGAAATTTCAGCAAAAATAATGACCGAAATTCGTCAGAAAGGAATTGATGTTTATGATGTAATGTATTTAATGGATCTCATTGTTAGGCTTGGTTGTGAAGAAGGCATGTTTCCGTTTTGGGAAGCTTTAAGAAAAAAAAGGGGCGTTATTTTCTATACAGTTGAAGCAAATTCTGATGTAGAATTAGATGAAAAAGTAAAACAACTAGACGATATTATGCTAAAGAATAAAACAGAAGAATTAGGCTCCGAAATACCCGACGGAAATATGGCTAAATGGCACTATGTTGAACAGGGACACTGGCAATTTTATCATAATCTCTGGGGAATATTTCCTTCAATGCAAGCATTAAGTGCCGAGTGTTTTTCACCGATTAATTCTTATCCTGCTGTGCTAAACGATATTGATCAATGGGATATTGAAAATAATGAAGAGATCCAAAAAATTTTTAAAATTACACGGATTAGACCAATAGTCGGAAGTGGTCCCGTGGTTTTAATAGATGGTAATAATGTAGAAATCACATGTGGCTTTACAAGCTTTTGGAAATATTATAATGGTGAAACTCATGAAATTATTGAAAAAACTAATTTTAAGCTATGGAAATCGTTATTAGAACGGGTAACTAAACATGGAGTCCAGTGGTATATGATGGGGGATTATATGTCAAGATTGATGGTAGATATTGGAGCATATTCGGAAGAGTTTTACAATTTTATGAAGTCAATTAAGGAAGTTTTGGATCCAAAAATGATATTAAGTAGAGGAAAATTTAATTTTTGGGG
>JAEOTS010000043.1 GCA_016839745.1 Promethearchaeota archaeon | reverse complement strand
CTTTTGCTACTTTTGCTGCAACAACAGGATCCATGTGATAATCTTGAATGTCTTTCAGTATCTTAGCGGGTCTGGTGAGATTATTTCGTTTTAAACCCTCAATCATGTTATTTAGCAGGTCATATGATATTGCTTCACTGAAGAGGATATCCGCACCTTCGCAGTGCTCTGCCAAAGTATCGGTTTTTTTCGTGTCTCCTGTTATTACTACCACATTCCCCTTATATTCTATCCTATACCCTACAGCAGGTTCTACAGGAGAGTGATCGACTTGGAAGGCGTAAACTTTTAATCCGTTTGTCCCAAAACACAAAATCCTTTCGTTCGGATCAGAGAATTTAATAGTTTTGCTTATTGGCGTGCCTGCTTCTGGTAGGATTGTATCTTTACCATGATGGGAAATTCTATAACCAGAATCATGTTCATATGCCATGATAAATCCGTTAACTACTTTTTCAACGCCTTCTGGACCGTAGACTTCCAGTGCCTTCGTTCTTCCGTTAGCCCACGACATCATATTTGCCTCTCCAAGATCTCCTATGTGGTCTGAATGAAAGTGTGTAAGAAGAATTTTGCTTAAGTGCGGTATTGGAAGTCTCATAATGTCTACAATCCGGTACGTACCTGGTCCAACATCAACGAGAAAGAACTCCCCGCCGGCAATAACAGCGATACATGGAGCAAGTCTTACTTCATTGTTGAAAGGTCCCCCCGATCCTATTAAAAATACTCTCAGATTGTCGTCCTTTAAGATTTTTAAATTATACGCCATAATATTCCACATTTTTTATAATTTTTAAATGTTTTATGAATTCTCTTTTTTAGGAAAAATAAATATAAATAACGAATGATTATTCAAATTAGAGATCTAAGAGATGCGATAATAATGCTTCCTATCATCATTTTAACGATATGGTGTTTTGTTTGGTTAGTTATTCAGATTATGATAATTAAAAAGGAAAGAAATAACTTTTTTAAAAAAATACTTAATAATAGAATTTTCAATGTTGTTATTGTAGTATGCTGGATTATAGTTGTTTTATTATTAATCCCATTCTCACCTCAAAGATTAATTACTGGAGAATTCACTCAAATATTAGATGTTATTGGTCAGATTCTAGTTATGTTAGGAATTATCAATTTTGTATGGTTGTTTATTCAAAAAAGGGGTATTGGCGCAGAAGAAATGGGAAGACTGGTTACTAAGGGTGCTTATGGTATTTCAAGACATCCAATTTATTTAAGTCATATGTTAATTTATTTTGGTCTTGTTTTTGAAAGAGGAGCATTCGAAGCTTTAGTGATATCTCCGATATTGGTTATTATTTATATTCTAACGGCAAGAGTTGAAGAAAAATTTTCGATTGGAAAGATTTTCAAGGAAGAATATGAAATTTATAGGAAAAAGGTTCCAATGTTTATGAAATGGTGGCTTTTTCTAATTATATGTGGTACATTTATTATTTTTCTATTATTTTCTTTTAATTTTGGTTATTTGCAAATTTAACGAGATAACTCAATAAGAGAGTGAAAAACTTTTACGATCTAAAATTGCCGTTAAATTTTATTAAAGTTAAGTTAGGTTTTTTCTTATCTTCTTTATTTTATCTTTTAATTGCTTAGCACTCGTGATTAGAATATTTTGTGCTATGAAGGACATTTCATCTTTAGTTCTATTATTTAAAATTCTAACTTTAAATCAATTTTACAATAATTAATATCTATAAGTCATAATCACAAGGTATTTATGACCCCAATTACATTACAATATTAATGAAGACAGAAATAAAAAAAGACGGCCAAGAGTCGTGCCAATCCACTATAAATCCCAGCGAGTGGAAGGGAAGAACAATAGAAATTGATGATGCTGGGACTGGCGATCTCGTTGGCGATGCTTTCATAGGCTTACGGGACGCGAGCACGGGAAAGATTATATTTCAATCGGTACCTGTCGGGCTTTATAACGAAGAGAATAAGGGCGAGGATGGACCGAGTAAACATATTTTAAAGGTAATAATCAAAGCACTTAAAATGCTAAATCACGGCAAGGGTGATAGAATACTCCTATGCCGAGGTAATTGTTTTGATCTTGTTAGAAAATATTTTGACGAGAACGAGATTTATTACGAGCCGGCAGTTGTCGAAGGAGAGCTCCAGAACGCTGTGGAGGGCAGATTTATTCAACACCTCAGAAAATTAGGAGTACGCTCGAGAAATCTTACGATGGACTCAGGTATCCAGAGATACTTTATCTTGTTTAACTGGGTATGCCAGGACTTCCCAAATCGGGAGCGCTACGTTAAGACGGGCTTCCCAGCTTGGAAAAAGAAGTGGCGTAAGATTGCTATTGATAGGTATCATAATTCTAAAAGAGGTAAGTCTCATATAAGAGAAACAATAGAGCAAAGAGCAAACGAGATTTACCAAAATATGTTTGAGAGCCCTATTTCAATAAGAAGAGCTACCTCAAAGGATAGATGATTTAATTCTCGAAATTTTATTGAAGCTTTTTATATCTGATTTTATTAGTTTACATATTAGAAATGGGTGAATTAAATGCCTAGTTTTTCGTATAATGATATTGATATAAACTATATAATGGAAGGAAGCGGAGAGCCTATAGTTTTTGTAAGTGGTACTTTTACGAAACTGCAAATGTGGAATTATCAAATTGATTTTTTTAGAGATAAAATGACAGTGGTTGCGTTTGACAATCGTGGAGCTGGGAAATCTGCTCGCCCAGACTTCCCATATACGATGGAAATGTTTGTCGAAGATCTAAAACATTTGCTTGATTATCTTGATATTACGGAAGGTATCCACTTATGTGGATCGAGTATGGGCGCAATGATTTCTCAGAAATTTGTTTTAAAATATCCTAAGATGGCCAAAACTCTGATTTTGTGTGCTCCAACGAGTTATTACCCCCCAAAAACGAGCGATCAAAATCTTCTCGCGTTTAATATATTAAAGGACTTAGATTTAGAGCAAAGGGTAAAGTTTTATTTTCCCCTTATTTATTCCAGACAGTTTAAAAAAAGATTAGAGAACGATAGAGAATTTTTCGACGAAATTAGCAAAGACATGAACTTTTGTGTCCAGTTAGTGGATCCTCCTCTCTATAAGGATTATATCAACCAAAATGAAGCTTTAAAGAATTTTGATATGAGAGATTCAATAAAAGATATCATTCAACCTACGCTAATCCTTTCTGGATCAAAGGATAAAATGTCAATACCGGGGGAGATACAATCTATGCATGAAGAAATTCCGAATTCTAAATTGGAGAT
>JAEOTS010000006.1 GCA_016839745.1 Promethearchaeota archaeon | reverse complement strand
CTTCCAATATGGGACGAAGATATTAATGGTGGAAACTATTATGAACCTGATATGCACGGTCCTGGCGGTCTATACGAACAAATGCTTACAGAAACCGATTTCGCCGCAAGAGATGCAATTTTCCAGGAGATCCAACAAAAATTCATCGAAAGAGATTATCCTGGTATGTTGCTCCTGACATCTATCAACTGGGACGCTTGGACTTCGACCGTTGAAGGCTACCCAACCAATAGCATTGGAAGAAAATGGTGCTATCCTTGCTACTTTGCATAAAGAAAGTAAGTTAAAAATAAACAACTAACAAATTTTTTTTTTTTTTAAATTTTAAGAAATATTTTATGATTTTTAACATGTTTAAAAACCCACCAAAAAAATTAAGAAGCTCCAAAAATGATTTAGCTCCTTTTGGTTTTTATTTTGACTTTTTTATCGATGATCCTTTTAGAATTCCTATCCACCCAATCCCTATGAGGATAGATAAATTAACTAATGGTCAAGCAACATTATTTATCTTTCCTGATTTCCTTGAGTTAAAAAAAACCTTTGAGAGGTATGGGTTAAGTATAAATTTTAATTTATTCTTTTTGTTTGGGATTAAAAATTTAATTACATATGCAAGAAAAAAATACAAAGAAATCACTTTTCAAACGTTAAGAAATGAATCAATAGAAAAATGGTTTGAGAAATCAAAATTGATTCAAGCAGAAATCCCTAGTTTGACAGAAGATTTCACTTTTATCACATCAGAATTTTTGAGAACTTATTATGAAATAGATAAACAAGGTCTAAATGAGATAGATATGAATTTCAAAAGTGAGCTTATTAACTATTGTGAAAAGATCGTTAATTATTTTAAAAAAAAGATGGAAAACAATAAAATTACGATTATTAGACGTAATGAGATATTATCAGAGAAATTATGTAACGAAAAAAAACAAAAATACTATCCCAATATCATTTCTGTTGAAACAAAAAACTTAACTAACAATAAATCAACAAATATGGAGTTTGTACCTTATTTAATATATGATGATATTATTGACACATTTAGCTATAATAAAAAACTCCTATCAAATGGTAGACAACACTGTGATATAAGGATTTTTAACATAAATCGAATCATTAATAAAGTTACGAGAACTGAATATCTTATTAAAGATCACATTTTAAACTCTATTGATTCGAAGGAGCTATTATGAAACTTAATTTAGCAAGACAGGGAAATATTATATTAACACTCTTATTAATACACTTTGTATTTTTTGGATTTTTATCCAATTTTTTTCCAAAGGAAACAATTCTAAATCCAGAAACAAACAAAACACTTGCAGAAAATATCGTATTTCTTTATAAGGTTATGTTTTATCCAGTTCCCTTAATTTCGGTTCCTTTAATATTTAGCCTTCTAATCTTGGTAATATCAATATTAATAATAGGGATTATGTTATTAATATTCACTGAGAAATCGATTCCATCTATTATTTTAATAGGTGTTTCAATTACATTATTTTTTTTGAACATAGCTCTCGCTTACTTTGGATTTATAAACGCAAATGTTACTCTTAGCTTTTATCCTGTTATCCTGTTATTCCTAATTGTATTCATTATGGTATTTAGAGAAACATTTTATGAATATGGAATTAGAAATAGCATATGGCTAGTTCCCTTTATTATTGTTGAAACGTGGATTTGGTATTTCTTTATTTACGAATTTAATTTATTAATAATTCCACTCTATTTCATAAGGATAGAAAGTTATATAACGATACTAAGCTTATTAGGTATTAACTTACTTGCCGCGATTTTAGCAGCCTTAGCAAAACGAAAATATGTTCAATATTTTAAGAGATACAAAATTGTAACTTAAAGTTAATATTTATATTAATATGGTTAAAATTACGAAAAATAAAGATTTGTAGGTGATATAAAGTATATGAGTCTAATCAAATATATAATAAAAAGAGCTTTAACAATGATACCCGTCTTGTTTGGAGCTATAACTGTAGTTTATGTTCTTTCTAGATTTATGCCAGGAAACCCGGTTTATGCCTATTTAGGTCCACACCCTACTCCTGAGGAGATTAGAGAGATGGAGCATTTTCTCGGGTTTGATCAACCATTAATTGTACAATTCTTCAGATATTTAGGGGATTTGTTTACTGGGGACTGGGGTAGGTCTATAACTATTGATCATGGTGAGGATGTTTGGCGCCTTATATGGACACGATTCCCTAGGACCATGGAAATTACCATATTATCAATCATAATTGCCTCAGTTATAGGAATCAAGTCCGGTGTTGTTTCAGCTAGACACAGAAATAAATATAAAGATACAACAATTAGAGGTATATCGTTAGTAGGAGTATCAATTCCAATATTTTGGATGGGGATGATACTTCAATATTTTCTCACTTATCAAATCCCAGTATTACCTGCAATTGGATTTAAAACAGCATGGTATGATAACCCTGAATTTATTACGGGATTCAGATTAATAGATTCACTAATAACTGGCAAATTTTACTTAACTATAGATTATCTGATGCATTTAATATTACCTGTAGCTTGCTTATCATTTATAACAATAGCATCAATTACACGACAAACCCGCTCAAGCATGTTAGAGGTTTTACAACAAGACTATATAAGAACTGCAAGAGCAAAAGGATGTGCTGAAAAAGATGTAATAGGTACCCACGCACTTAAGAATGCATTAATCCCAACTGCTACAGTTATAGGACTAAGTTTTGGTTATTTGTTATCAGGTGCAGTTCTCACTGAAACTACTTTTAACTTGAGTGGGATGGGGCAACTCATGATAACAGCAATACGGAGAAACGACTTTTATGTAATTAATGCAGGTGTATTTCTAGTAGCATTGACATTTATACTTATAAATTTAGCAATGGATGTAATTTATGGATTGTTGGATCCAAGAATAAGATATTAAATAAATAAATTATGTGGTAAAAAATGATAGAACCAACTATGAAAGAGGAATTAATAGAAATAGAAGAGAAGAAAAAGAAATTAAGTGGTTTAAGAGAGATATTACATTGGATTGGAACTAATCTCAAGTTTCTTTTTGTTCCTGGTCATATATCTGAAGATTTGGAGAAACGAAGATTTGAATATGAAAAACAGATAAGCAAAAGAAAATTTATCCGGAGATTAAAATCTGTATTAACCTTAGTAGGTATCGTTCTTATTTTTGTAATTGTTACATTTGCCGTTTTTCCCCAATGGCTTTCGATATACACATATGACGAATTAACAGGCTATACCTGGGGACAATGGAGCCCTCCTTCTCCATTGCATCCTTTGGGGCAAACTCTAAATGGACGTGATATCTTGGGGAGGATGATCTGGGGCGCGAGGTCTTCTATAACAATTGCTTTACCCGCTATACTGTTTTCTGTTCTTATGGGCATTCTTGTCGGTATGGTTGCTGGCTATTATGGAGGATGGATTGATTCTGTATTGATGAGATTAATGGATATCTTGTTGGCGTTTCCAGGAATAATATTACTCTTAGTATTCGTCGAAATTTTGGGGCGGCAAGTGGAATTTTTTATACTAGCTTATGGTATTCTGGGTATTGCAGGATATTCTCGCTTAATAAGAGGATCAGTATTACAAGCTAAAAATTTACCATATGTAGAAGCAGCAAAAGTTGCAGGATCCGGAAAATTGAGAATTATGTTTAAACACATTCTTCCTAATACATTCCAGCCAGTCTTGATTTCTTTCACGTTTGATATTGGAGGTATTATTTTAAGCTTGGCGGGCCTTAGTTTTCTTGGTTACGGGGATCCTCAAATGATTGAATGGGGTAATGATATATCTATATCAAGATCAAACATGTATAGTGCACCATGGTCAATGTTTTGGCCTGGATTTATGATTCTACTTACTGTCATGGCTTTTATGTTGTTGGGTGATGGTCTAAGAGACGCATTAGATCCTAGAATGAAGAACTTATAGTATATCTATCTTATTAATTTATTATATAACAATAAGGGGAAAAGGGAAAATGAATACGATAATTAATGAAAACAGGAGCAAAGAAGATCAAAAATTAGATCAAGCAAAGATCTCTGAGAGTAGTGATCCAGATATATTACTTGAGGTTAATGGTCTTAAAACGCAATTTTTTACGGAAGAAGGAATTGTTAAAGCAGTAGATGGAATATCATTTAATATGTACAAAGACGAAGTACTGGGATTGGTTGGAGAAACTGGTTGCGGAAAATCTGTTACTGCTCTTTCGATTTTGCGTCTTGTACGAGCACCGGGTGAAATAATAGAAGGTACAATAATCTTCGATAAAAATAGCCTACTAGAGAAATCCGAGAAAGAAATGAGGGGATATCGTGGTAAAGACATAACCATGATTTTTCAAGACCCCTTAAATTCACTAAATCCTGTCTTATCTGTAGGTGAACAATTATATGAAGTTTTTGAATTACATCAAAAACATATCCTCAAAGAAATTTTAGATAATCTATTATTAGAAAGGAAAAATAAGCAAAAAAAACAAAAAGAATTGAAAAAGAAATTAAAAGATAGTAATCTACGGTTAACAGAAGCAGAAATCGAAGAAATTACAAAAGAAATTACAAAATTACATCAAGAAACTAAGCATATACCGAAAACTGATGAAGTTCTAGAGGAAAAAGGAGCAAAGATTCTTAAAGAAGTAGGGATTGCAGATGAAAGGGGTATTTTGAAAAGATACCCTCATGAGTTAAGTGGCGGCATGAGGCAAAGAGTGATGATTGCGATGGCACTTTCTTGTAATCCAAAGTTATTGATTGCCGACGAACCCACAACAGCGTTAGATGTAACAATTCAAGCCCAAATTCTTGAATTAATGAAGGATTTAAAAAAAAAGTTTAAAACTTCAGTCCTCTTAATTACTCACGATTTAGGTATCATCGCTGAAATGTGTGATAGAGTAGCTGTAATGTATAGTGGTAATATTGTTGAATATGCTCTAGCAACAGATCTTTTTAATAATCCACGGCATCCATACACAATTGGATTAATAGCAGCTATTCCAAGTATTGAAAAGAGAGATTCAAAATTACAGGTAATTAGAGGAATGGTCCCTAATTTAATCTATCCCCCGTCTGGCTGTAGATTTCACCCAAGATGCGATGAAAGAATGGAAATATGCGATAAGGTAAAACCAAAACTCAACGAAATAGGTGATAAGTTTTTTGTTGCATGCCATTTATTCGATGAGGAATATAAAAATTCCCCTAAATATGTGTGGACAGATAAAGAGGACGATGCCTCGCATAGAGTGTAATTAATTGAATAATATAAATTAGATAAAGGAATAAAAATGACTATAATTGATGAAAAAATTGATGCAGAACGGGTAGCAAAAGATTACCTCCTTTCAGTAAGAAACCTTAAAACTTACTTCCCAATATTAGGAGGTATGTTTAAAAGAAAAGTAGGGGTAGTTAAAGCTGTTGATGGCGTCAGTTTTGATATTCGTAGGAATGAAACTCTTGGATTAGTCGGAGAAAGCGGATGCGGTAAAACGACAATTGGAAATACGCTTTTGAATTTAGTTGAACCTGAGTCGGGAGACATATATTTTGGCAGTCAAAGATTAACAAAACGTAAAGGATTAATCGCTAAATTCCAGAAAAATGAACCAATTGAAATGACGAACGAAATACAATACACTAAAAAATTTCGTAAAAAAATTCAAATGGTATTTCAAGATCCCGATTCTTCTTTAAATCCTCGTTGGAAGATTGTTAACATTATTGGGGAACCTCTTAAAATATTATTGGGGATAAAAAAGAAGAGAGAAATTCGAAGAAGAGTCCTTGAATTGTTAGAAACCGTTTCAATGAAAGCAGAACATTTAGATCGATACGCTCACGAATTTTCAGGAGGACAAAAACAAAGGATAGTGATTGCTAGAGCTTTAGCCTGTAATCCTGAATTAATTATTCTGGACGAACCTACATCCGCGTTAGATGTATCAGTTCAAGCACAGATTTTAAATTTATTAAAAGAACTTCAAAAAAGATTTGGGTTGTCATACCTATTCATTACCCACGATTTAAGTGTTATTCAACATATCGCTGATCGAATTCAAGTAATGTATTTAGGTAAGTTCGTCGAAGGAGGAACCATAGATGAAGTATTTTACAATCCAACTCATCCATATACTAAAGCATTACTCTCAGCAAGACCAACCTTCGATCCTGACTCAAAATCACAAAGAGTTATCTTAGAAGGCGATGTTCCCAGCCCAGTAAATCCTCCAAGCGGATGTGCTTTTCATCCAAGATGTTACGAGATGGGAAATCATGCAGCATGCGATGTAAACAACCCCACAAGGATCGATCTAGGGGGTGAACATTATATGATGTGTGCACCCTTAATTGAAGAAAAAAAGTCGTATAAAGGAATGGAATATATTTCCGACTAATTAGACATTTTCAGTTAGTAAAAAACAACAAATCTTTTTCTATTTTTTCTATTTTCATTATTACCAGAATTATTTAATTTCTAAATTCAGAATTTGCGTAAAAAAAATAAAATATCCATCTTTTTAGTAACTAATCATGTCTAATACAACCCAGATTTTTGTGGTAAAAACATCTCCTAAAACAGTTTTAGAGGATTATAGTAAATTAATGCATTTAGCTCAATATGAGAAAGTATATGATAAAAATTCGAATAATATCCTAAAATTAAATTTAAGCTGGTCTAAATTCTTCCCTTCGTGCTCTAGCCCTCCTTGGCAAGTAGAAGGCGTTTTAAAGACAATGATCGAGGATGGATACGATCCTAGAAAAATCTTTACTGCGGAAAACGAAACAGTTGTTACTAACATTGAAAGAGGAATTAAAGGGAATCGATGGGGATCTATCATTGAAAAATATGGTGTTTGGTTTGTACCCTTGACTAGAATCCCTTTTGTTCCGTATGAATCTCTTAGATCAAAATTTCTAAGATTTAAAAATAAAGAGCTACATGTTCTTGATAAACAAGTATTTCCTAAGGGTTTCTTCATTCCTGGATTTTATATGGGAAAATCAATAATACATTTACCCACTATGAAAACACACGGGCATACGACTATCACAAGTGCGATGAAAAATGCCTTTGGTGGCTTACTTACGAAACGTCGTCATTATAGCCACCAATTTATGTCAGAAGTGTTAGTAGATCTTCTGATTGTTCAAAAACAAATCCATCCCAACATCTTGGCAATAGTAGATGGCACTGTATGTGGCGACGGATCAGGACCTCGTACAATGATTCCTCGAATTAAAAATTATCTTCTTGCAGGCTATGATCAAGTAGCAGTAGATGTGGTAGTTTCTCGAATGTTGGGTTTTGATCCCTTGAAATTGCCTGCCATAAAACTTGCTCATGATGAGGGATTAGGGTGTGGAGACTTCGATCAATTAGAAATTATTGGAGAAGATGTATCCTCTATCAACTGGAACTTTAAAGTAAAACGAAGCTTAGTTATCTGGGGAGATCAAATGGTAAGAAAGGGTAGTTTAAAATTTCTAAATCCACTGATGAGAAATAAAATATTTATGACTTTCCCGATTTTAGCTTCTCTTGTCTACCATGATATGTTTTGGTATCCTACAATTGGAAAGAAAAGAATAAAAGAATTTAACAAAACAAAATGGGGTAAAAAATTTCTTAGTTATCCTGAAAAAGCGAAATAATAGTTTTTTCAATGTTTCTTTTTGCCTCTTGAATAACATAATTGTTATTAATCACCAAATGAAAAAAAAATTCAATTGATCCTCCTTTTCCTTCCAAGGGAGATCTTACAACATTTTTAGGAACAAAACCATTTGTTAAAGCCCAATAAGATAAACCGTTGAGAATTTTAATAAGCTCATGCTTTTCCGTAATGATTTGCAATTTCTCAGCTTTTTTAAAGCTCTTTTCAAATAAAGGTTTCACAAGAACGATAGCATTACCATTCTTTTTTAGATAATACTTGATATTAGGTAAAACTTCCTTTAAAGAAGCAAATGTTATATCAATTACTACAATGTCTACAGATTCACCTAAATTTTTAAAAGTCCGAGCATCAATCCCCGCAAGTATTTTTACCTTATCTGTTTTACACTTTAAAGAAGGGTGAAGTAGATCTTTTGCAGTATCAACAGCATAAACTTTTTCTGCTCCTTTTTGTAATAAACAATCAGTAAAACCCCCGACTGAGGCTCCAATGTCAACACATATTTTGTCCTTAACAATTAGTGAAAAATTTTTTAGGGCTGCTTCCAATTTAAGCCCTCCTCTCCCAACATAAGGAAATTTTTGTGTTAGACTAATACTTGCAGTATTTTCGATCTTCTTTCCAGGTTTTACGATACTCCTATCGTTTACAAATACATAACCATTTTTTATTAACCATTGCGCTTTCACTCTACTTTCCACAAGTCTTCGCTCAACTAATAGGACATCTAATCGTTCTTTCATGGATTTAACTTTGAATTATAAAATTACTATAGTTATAATAAGATATACTAAAAATTATTTTTATTGATTTAAAAAAACATGAATTTTAAATTCTTTAAGTAAGAAATTAATTAAATATGTCTAATTCTAAGGTTAATCATCTGTTTTTTAGTCAAATCATAAATATTAAAAAACAATTCTTTAATACCGAACTAAAACTTGTAAAATTCTTCTATGAGATCACAAATATTTTTCCCGTATGTGTAATTCGAATGAATGAATTTATTTTCTTTTTTGTAAAGTCAGAAGATCACTTTGCAGCAAAATTGTATTCTAGAAAATTGCGATCTTTAATGAAAAGTAAAAAAATTTTAATAATCCATGAAGAACCAACATTAATTAGATTAATTTTCAGTTTTTTTGAGGATACATATATTCATAATCTAGTGCTGATTGAAAGCCCAACTGGAGATATAGTTGATGTATTATTTTTGTTTAATAAAGACAGAGCTGTTGCTGTTGGAATTGATGGTAGATATATAAAAGCTGTGAATTATATATTCAGGAATTATGTAACTTTAAATTATCCTTTTAATAAATTTGAAAGTTATCCGTTAGAATTAAGGTGTAGTCTTACCACGGTATAGATCAGGGTGAGTTTCTTCTTTTCTCTCTCATTTCAGTTATTTTTTCTTCAATTTTGCTTGCTGAATTAAAACTCAATTTGCCTAATATAGATTTTAACGAAGCTTTCCAGCCCCATTTTTTATAGATTTGCCTTAGAATCAAGCTAAATACAACGAAAGTTAATAATGAGGCAATCCAAATTTGAATTAGGTCTAAGCTTTCGTAAAAAATAAAATATAAGAAATTATGCCCTAAATAAACTGTAAAGGAATAGTACGAGAAGTAAAAAAAAACGCGATAATTTTTCTTAGTCTTAAATACATTATATTCTTCTAAAGTTATTAGAATCAGTAGTGCCATCAAATTAATACCTAAAGTATATATTAACCAAGAAAAACTACTCCTAACAAGAAAATTTGGAAAATAGAATATTATTCCAACGGAAATCAATATTAAACTTATGACGCCTATAGGGATTAACATCTTTTCCTTAATCTCCTTCCTCCTCATTTCTATGTTTTTTTTATTATATATATCATTTATAATATCTCCAATAACAGTTCCAAAAAGAAAGAAAGGAAAAAATAATACAAGAGGATCCAGACTATAGTCGTTATATAATATGTGGTATAATATACCCTGAAGATTTTCTTGACTTTGAAATGGAACAAAAATAAAATATATAAATTGGCTAACAAACCAGATAGAAAAACCAACCACAATTCTAGTCTTCTTTGAAAACTTTAATAAAGGCCAAGTTATTAGTAATGAAAAAGCAGCAGTCATTAAGACAAACCAAGTCCAAATCCACGATAAATTATTTATTGTAAAAGCAATAGCTAAGTTATAAATTATCGCTATTATTAATAGAAAAAAAGCTCGAAGATAATAAGAGGCTTTTACTCTTGAATAACTCATCTCTTTTAATATTTCAACTCTATATATCCGGTTTCGATACGACAATGCTATGCTTACGCCAGAGATAAATAAGAAACCTGAAGCTCCAATTGGGTCAAAAACACTAAAAGATAAACTTTTTAGCCAAAAAAATTCTTCTTTAATCCACCACTCTATTAAATGACCGAGAAACATCCAACTCATGCATAACCCGCGAAAAATATCAATACTTTTAAGTCTCGGCATTATGTCCCCTTATTTAATACTTAGGGTTTAGGATTAAAATTAATAAATTCAACATTTAATATAAAATTTTAATTTAAATTTGCCTAGTAAGGGTTTATTTCAGAAATTTAGAAGGTTCTAGATTTAGAAAACTAAGATTAAAAAATTATAATGTTATGATTTCACAATTTTGACTGAATCTGTTCTTTCTGCTATATGAACAGCAACCTTGTTGATTAAAAATTTTATCGAAGCGTATTTTCCCCATTTATTATAAATAAATCGAAAGAAAAATGTCCATATTATCATTGTGGGTATTATAAAAAACCATATCTCAATTATATTAAAAATTGGTTGAAATAGGAAGTAGAGGAGATGATGAGAAAGAAAGATAGTAAATGAATAAAATGAATAAATCTCAAAGAATTTAAATCTCTTTCGTGGATTCGATACTCTAAAATCTTTAAAATAGACTAAAAAAGCTAATAAAATGAGTTCTATTCCGATAATAAACATATGAGAAGAAAATGTTGTCTTATTTGAAAAATCCGGAAATTTATACAAAAGACCAAATGTTATCAGAAGACTTCCATAAATCCCACTTGGTATGAGGACTTTCCTCTTAACAAAAGCGTGTTTTTCTTTTAAATCTTCTAAATTGCCTAACTCAAAAAATAAATCACCTAATACAGTTCCTAAGAGGAGGAACGGAAAGTAGCCCAAAATAACGTTTTGATCAGGGCTATTGTAAAGAAAATAGAATAGATATCCAAGTATGTTTTGTTCATTACTATAAGGAGTTAACCAATATAAAATAAATTCGTTACTAATCCAGAATACGAAACAAATAAATATTCTAAATATTCTAGAGGTCTTTAAAAATGGCCAAGCCATAAATAAGGAGATTGAAATTGTTTGTAAAACAAACCATAACCAAACCCCTGAGAGGCCCATAAAAAGCGTACCCATAAAATTCCATGAAGTAGAGATTAGAAATATAATCAAAGTTCTCAACATATAAATATTCCTGGCTCTACTCATTTTAAATACTTGAGAATTTTGAGCTTTAAGCTTATTTCTTTTGTACGACAATGAGGCGCTCATACCCGAAACAAGTAAAAATCCACCACCTCCTATTGGAGCCCCATAATTCCATATTATTTCATATAACCAGAAATCTGTTTGGGAGATCCACCAGCTAACCAGATGTCCAAAAGTCATATAGAATATACAGAGACCTCGAAGGATATCAATGCTTTTAATCCTTTTCATAATTACAAATATTCCCTAAAAAATGAGAATTAAAGAATCATTCCCATCAAAAAATTTTTTTTACATTTTTGTGATCAATTCTGAAGCTTTCGATCACTCTCATTACTATAAATTTCTAAAAAAGTTAAATTTTATCAAATTTTGATGTATTATTGTTTAACATTTTCATTGCTCTACTGAGAGTTAACTCTCCATATAACACCTTCTCTACCACATCCTTTAACCGCAATAAAGATTCCTCATGATTTTCAGTTTTCAATGTATTTACATTACCAATATTTAACTTTTTGCGTTTAATTTTCTCAAATATATTTCCATAATTATCTTGGTTAACTACTATTCCATTTCTAAATGCTAAAATTAAAGCAGAAATTTCATCTTTTGAAAATTTTCGACCTGTTTTCTCCCTTGAGAATCTAATTTTTGACGACCTGAATTCATCAATCAAAAAAACTTTTAGATTTTTTCTACTTTGGAAAATGCTATAAAGTTGTTTAACTAAATCAAATGTAATAGTAAGAACACCTCGACCTAATTTAAAATTTAGATACATCAATTTTGGATTATCTTCCTGAAATGTTTCTACATACTTGTTTATTATATTAAGTAATTCAATTTTCTCAAAACAGCAATAAGAATCTAAATAATAATCATCTAAAAAAATCATCAAACCTAATTTTTTACCTGGATCTATAGAAAAAGTCAATGTAGAATAATTTTTTTTATAACTAAGTCTGTAGGCCGCAATTACCGTGATTAAATACTTCTCAAAATCATCCTTTTTTGAATATACAAGGTAATTATTATGATTTCTTACTTTTAGCTTATCTATATCTTCGGAGGTTGTAAGAATTATAGAAGATATACTAGGAATTTTTGCATCTAAATTTAAAATCTGAAATTCAATATTATGCTTATCTAGTTCGTTCTTTAGCATATAGAAGAAATTCAAATCCTCTGTTAAGATATATAAAGGTTGATTTCTCAAATTAATTATATAAATCAAATAAACAATTAAAAATTTATAATTATGCAATTTCCCCTAACTAAAGTAAATGAGTTCTTTAAATCTACTGATGCTAAAGAGGGAATCACTTCATTATGGGGTGACTTTGGTGTTGGGAAAACTACATTATCACTTCAAACAGCTAATATTTATGCGTTAAACAAAAAAAAAGTACTTTACATATACACAAAACCAAATCTTCCATTCAAAAAAATTAGTACTGTGTTTGAAAGCAATTTAGAGGATGTTATAGAAAATATTCTATTTATTCATACCACGAATTTTGACGATATATTCAATTTTGTTTTTAATTTGGAATTTGTCGTTCTAGATGATTTAAAAACTAAGAAAGGGACATTTAATTTAATAGTTATAGATTCAATGACAGATTTATATCGATTAGAATTAAATAGTGAGAAAAAAGGAAAAAACTTTATTCTGAATTATAGACTAAATCAATTGTTAGCTAATTTGGTTAATTTAAAACAAAAATATGAGATTGGTATCTTGATTGTAAATGAAATTAGTAGAAGAACTCAAGAAGGACAAACTTTCGAAGTGGAAAGCGGTGGTAATGTAATGCAATATTGGGTGACAAATTCTATCAAAATCGAACGAACAGATGCAGCAAACAACCGAAAGTTTATTTTACATAGAGGAAATGATAATATCTCATTTCTGCTAAATTCCAAGTTAACCAAACGCGGTTTTGAATAAAAAAATATAAAAGATTATGAATTATAGCTCATTACTTTAATTCGAGAACTAAAATTTAGAAACACCAAATGAGTCGTTTTAATGAGCGAGAGAAAAGAAAAAATAAAATTATCAAAATGGTTGGATAATGATATTCCACAATCGTTTTCAGATAGAGATGAGTTAATTGAGATCATTGAAACAATTGCTGAAGCAACGATTCCCATAAGGGGTTTGTTAGAAAGGGGAATCACTTCGCGCGAAATCGAACAAAGAATGGAAATTGAAAATGTAGAAAAGCAGACTATCAATCTTTATGGGGAATCACAAATTCATGAGGATGTATTAACTCATAGCATTATCCTAAAAGCACTTAAAGAAAAGGAAGTCAGTTTTCTATTTGTTGCTTCTGAAGAAGCTGAACCTGTTCTAGGTAGTGGGAAGTTTGGAATTACAATAGATCCCGTAGACGGTTCATCTAACGTTATAGTTAATAGAACCGTAGGGACTATAGTGGGAATATACAATGAGAAGGGAACTATTATTTGTAGCTTTTATGTTCTCTATGGGATTTATACTAACCTAGTTTTAGCTCTTAATGGTAAAGTTGCAGAATTCATTCTGGATACATCCCCATATAGTATGACTTTTTATCATTATATTTATCAAGAATTAAAAAAATTACCTAATAATGCGGAAGGAGGTATAAGATGCGTTGGAGGAGATTCAACAAAGTGGTCCGATAGATGTAAAGCTTACGAACAAGCGTTAATTAATCAAAATTTTAAAGATCGCTATAGCGGAAGTTTTGTTGGGGATTTGCATGCAATAATAACTTATGGTGGGATATATTCATATTTTCCTTCACCAAAAGCTAAAATACGCATATATTATGAATGGCTTCCTTTGGCATTTATCATTAAAACTTTAAAAGGAGTTTTTTTAATTATTGGCAGCCCCGAAAACACAGATGAAGTTAAAAAAATGGATCATATTGAACCTTTAACTGTAAGTAATGTTAATGAGATTCATACGAGAACTTCTGGCGGTTTGTTAGGCAGCGAAAAGCCAGTAAACCTCTTTTTCTCAACAAACTAATTAATTAGTTAATAAGTATAAGATAATATGAAAACTGAAAATCAAGATTTTGGTAAAAACAAGTACATTACTAAGCAAGAAGGTTCTGTGAAATTCTTATTACACGAGCTAGATAACGGTACTATCCCCTCTAAATCTATGAATGTTTTTTATAACAAAAGAATGGAGCTAAACAGAGATATATCAATCCTAGCTGTTATAGCGTATAGTAACATCGTAAGTCAAGGATCGTTAGTAGTAGTAGATTCAATGGCGGCTTCGGGTATAGGTTCAATACGATTGTTAAAAAATACAAAAACTGTTGAAAAAATATATTTAAACGACATAAATCCCATTGCAGTTGAGTTAATTAAAAACAATTTAGAATTAAATGAAATTGAATCTAACCAGGCGGAAGTGTTAAATAAAGACGCCAACCTATTGTTTTCAGAAATCTCTCGAAGTTCTGCTTTACCCGATGTTATTTCAATTGATCCTTTTGGCACTCCCAACCTCTATATTGATTCTGCCTTTAAAGCAATTAAGAAAGATAAAGGATTGTTATGTATAACAGCAACAGACACAGCAGTGTTATTTGGAGTTAAACCAAAGGTTTGTATTAGAAAATATATGGCCAAACCGCTTCACACTGATTATTGTAAGGAAATTGGGGCGCGAATATTACTGTCTTTTATTTCAAGAATCGCCAATATAAACAATTTAGGCATAATACCGCTTTTAACTTTCTATTCTAACCATTTTATAAGAATTTTTACTATTACTTTCAGGGGGAAGTCAAAGATTTCGAAGGATTTACCAAAAAGTTATGGGTATATTATTCATTGTAAATCTTGTGGGAATCGTTCATCTGTTATTGAGAATCTCTTAAAAGTTCCTCAAAAATGCCCTATATGCTTAAGCGAAAAACATTTATCATATTCTGGACCTTTATGGGTTGGTGAGTTGCATCAAAAATCATATTTAGAAGAACTAAATCTTTTAAATGAGAAATTTCATTTTAAAAATAAAAATAGAATAAGAAAGATCCTTAAATTCGCACTTAATGAAATAAATATGCCTATTTCATATTATAACATTCATAAAATATCTCAGCAATTAAAACTGTCATCAATCCCTAAACTAGAAGACATAATTAAAATAATTGAAGAGAAAGGTTATAAAGCCTCAAGGACTCACTTCGATTTTATCTCGATTAAATCAGACATGAAAATTGACGAATTAAAAAAAGTTCTAAGACAAAATGAAAAATTAAATTAGTATAAAAACCATGCCAAAAGATGCAGAAGAACACAGAAAAGATGCCGCCTATAAGCAAGCTAAGCGCGAAGGATATAGAGCCCGTTCGGCTTTTAAATTACAAGATATTCAAAATAGGTACAATATTTTTAAAAGAGCGTATTATATATTAGATTTAGGTAGCGCCCCTGGGTCGTGGTTACAGATAGCTAAAAAATATGCTGAATTAAATTTAACTAGATATTTCGATAAATATTATCACCGAGATCACTATAAAATTATGGGCGTAGATACCAAGAAATTATCCCCCCTTGAAGGTATAAAGATCATTAAAATGGATTTTACTACGCCTGAGTTTCTTATTGAAGTAAGTAAATATTTCGAAGAAGAAAAGCTTGACCTCATTCTATCTGATGCAAGTATTAACAAATCAGGAAACAAATTTAGTGATCAAGCAAGACAAACTAAACTTTGCTTTAATATTCTTGAGCTTACAAAATTCCTCAAATTCAAAGGAAATTTCGTTATAAAAATATTTCAAGGGGTTGATTTTGAAAATTTCTATACGAAAATGAAGCGTAGTTTTATGGTTGTTAAGAGTTTAAAACCAAAATCATCAAATAAAAAGAGTAATGAAATCTACTTAATTGGATTAAAGAAAAAATAGTTGTCTTTATTCTTCTATTACACCTTCGAAATTTCTTTCATAAGGTTTTCCTTCTAAAGATAATTTTATCCAATCAGATAACCATGGACAGTGTTTTGGATTAAATTGATCAAGATTTGTATTATTACATTTACTAGCAAATGGGCAAATTAAACACGGTTGGTGAGAGAAAATATCTAATATGAAATCATTTTTCTTTTTATCAAATTTACGATCCTTTACTTTTACATCAAAAGTTTCAAGTAAAGAAATATGTTTTGTCCATGAAGCTACTACTAACTCACGGGTCACTTTAATTTTAGACTGTAAAGATAATGTATCTAAAATCTTATCGAGTTCTACTCGTTCTTTATTTGTAATCTCTAATAATTCATCAAAATAGATATCTTTTACTTGCATTATATGTTTGAAAACCATTTGTTCGTCTTTCTTTAAACCACGTACACCTTCTCGTTTTCTTTCTTCTATTCTTTCTAATCTTCTTTCAGCATCAGATTTTTCGCTTTCTTCTGGACCCTCAACTCTCTCTTTAACTTTACACTTGTGGCGGCTAAGATAAGCAAAACTATTTCCACAAAAGGGACAAACTTCTTTCTTTTTTTTTGCCATTTTAAAAGGATGTAACTAAATTTATATGTATATTATAATAAAAGCAAATCTTAAAATTTATATAAGTGATATTCAATGTTTAATCACAAATTAATTCTACGATTTAATTTTTGCTAATATTATACGATTATAAAATCGTATTTTTTAAATTTATTATAATTAATATATTAGTCAAAGTAATCGTTAAAAGATGAAATCAATATGGGTAAATTGAAAAAATCCGTTTATTTAGAAAAAAATTATATCATTAGTGAGATCGAAAAAATAGATTTAGGCAAAAATCAAATTTCAACTAATTCAAAAAATGTCAATAAAGTTATAGGGGGGGGGTTTCAATCGAGAAAGACATATGTGGTTTTTGGAGCAAACAAAACAGGAAAAACTCAATTATGTCATCAATTATCAATGCAAGCTTTCCGTAAATCTCAAAAATTGATTTATTTAGATACAGAAAACACATTTCGTCCCGAAAGGATAAGAGAGTTGGCAGTTGCTAATAATCTTGATGGTGAAAAAGCTTTAAAGAACATTTTAGTTTCAAAAATTATGAGTAATACCGCTTTTCTATTAAAAATGAATGAGATTGAAAATATAATTGAACACAATAACATTAAGCTACTAATTGTTGACTCTATCAATAATTATTATAGACTTGAGCGTGGTGATAAAGAAATATCATTTTTTAAAACTAAAACAACATTTCTAAGGATTTTAGAAAAAATTAATGATCTAACTCAGAACTATAATTTAATCACCATTTTAACAGCTCAAGTTGCTCCCAATTTTAACGAAAATGCAATTATAAAGGAGATCCCTGTAGGTATGCAGTATTTGAATCATTTTTTTTCTGAGTTTTTACATTTAAGTTATAGGGAAAATGATATGAGTTATATTCATTTATTAAACTCTCATCTTTTACCAGAAAAAAAATTACTTTATATGATTACTAAAAAAGGATTGGAAGACTATAAAATTTAGAAGTTAGCTTTTTATAATCTTCTTCTTAAACATTTCTAATGTTAGACATTTCAAGTTAACTGTATCGATTTTTGAATTGACGACATAAACGGGATTATTAATTTGGGGCAATAGCCATTCAATTAGCTTCAATCCATACTGTAACTTCTTTAGCTTAATAGAATCTGCTACATGATTCCTTTCTATCTCAAGTTTGCTGTATTTGCCCACAATGTCATTAAAGTCCATGCCAATAAGAAATAATTCATGTGTAGGAATTAATAAAGAAGCAATAAAAAATAAAATCCTGTCACCGTCAGTAAAACCCCCTGAATTGACAAGATTTTCAAGTGGTTTTACTTGGGTCGTTCCTATAACGTTTGGAAAGTTTAAAATTTCGTACTTAAAATATTTCAACCTGGAAATATTATCTCCATGGGCATGAACAATTATAAACTCGGACTTATCAAAATTGGCTCTAGTAATTCCATCTAAATCCGTAAAAATCGCGTGTATTGGAATTTTCCTTTGTATCAATAATCGAGCTGCACCATCAGCAACTAAATTCACCGTATTAGTATAATGAATTTTTTGTTTAATTTTTAATATATAATTGACAGTTTCTTCAAGCGAAGGACCACATCCATATATAAAAATTTGTTTTTTATTTTGGATTAATTGATTAAAAGAAAGTAATAATTCTTCAAGACGCCATTCTTCGCTTTTTTCTCTCAAAATACCAGATAAAAAATCTCTTGCATCCAGATCTTTCAGATAATCGAAATTTAAATCGTTTATTATCTTAAAATACCAATCTTCAAAATCAATATAAGAATCTATTTGTTTCTTAATAGAATGCTTCATTATTTAGCTATTTTATTTTAAAAAATATTTTCAATAAAAAAATTTTAAATCTATGATATAATTAATTTTATCATACAATTAAATTCAATATTATATAAATTTCTAAAATTGTTAACAAAGAGTTGTTAAAAAGCATGACATATTGGTATACTAAAACCCACCAATGGTATAATGACGAAAATGGTGAAGTAGGAATTACCCCCTTTGCTGCTGAGCAATTAGGAGAGATTTCCTTTGTGGATGTTGATGCACTTGAAGGAGCTGAACTTTCTCAAGTTACTATGGATGGAGATGAACCATCTTCAGACCCTATCGACGCTACAGTTGAGTCAAGTAAAGCCGTAGGAGACATCTATTGCCCAGTCTCAGGAACAGTTAAGGAAGTAAATAGTGATTTAATGGATGAACCTGAGAAAATAAACGAAGGCGCCCTTACTGCGTGGTTATTCAAGATTGATGCTTCAAATTGGGATGCAGAGAAAGGAAATCTATTAGATGAAACTTCTTATAAATCTTACGTTGAATCCCTTAGCTAAATCTAATTTTAAAATTGCTTAGAAAATTTTTAATCTTTTCTTTTTTTCTTTAAATTAAATTTCATGTCAAAATAGGCATATTTATGCTATTTTATTTAACCAAAAAATGAAATTTATATTTTGATTTTGAATAGAAATTAGTTAAACGTTAAATAATGTCTCTCCAAGCTTAATCGTAATCATTGCTTGGAGTGTGAAGAAAGCAATTAAAATCAAAGTAATCCCTACAACTAAATATCGTATTGCAATATTCTTATTGTATACGTATTTAGATGCCTGATATAATAAAATAAAACCTATAGAACACAGGAAAATAAAAATCGATGCGACGATGCCTTCAATTATGAAAGATTCATTAATATCGGGATATAGAAAAAGTGGCGTCCCGGATTGTGGATCTGAACCTAAGGCTGGAGTTTCTCTAAATAATAGATACACTATTCCAGTTTGTAAAAGGAATAAAATGAGATAAATCCCCATTACTGCGATTGATTTACCTGGAAGAGGTATATCCATTTTCGAAGTTTTTAATGCTGGAAACAGTATCTTAGGTTTTCTAAGTGTTTTCCCAAAAATCCATGGAGTTCTCCCTCTAATCTTTTCGAAAACAGTCTCTGAACCTATTACATCTTCTTTAGGAATTTTTGATTTGTTTCTTCTTTCCTCTTGCATACCAATCTTCGAATTGTGTTTATTTTGATTAATAAATTTTTTTTGAATTAAAATTTTTTTAAAAAAAGAAATTATTATTCAAGATATCTAGTTTAATTTTTGGAGTAAAGCAATTAAAAATTTCCAAATTTTCGCAACACTTTTTATTTTAAGCCGCTCGTCAGGAGAATGCCCACCAAGTACATATGGTCCTAATGATATCATATCCATATCTGGATAATAATAACTAAAAAAGGCACATTCCAATCCAGCATGAATCGCTTGGATAGTTACTTCTTTATCAAAAAGATTTTTATATACTTGTTTAGATATTTCAGTTAACTTTGAGTTAAAATCTGGTGGCCAACTTGGATAGATAGTAATTATTTCAATGTTTATGACTAACCCAGACATTTTAAAGAGTGTATCTAGCTTCTCAAATAAAGTATCTTTATCATATTGTTCTAAACTTCTAGTACTTACTTTGAATTCGATTACATTTTCTAGTGTGTGCACCACTGCAAAATTCAGTGATGTATGAACTAATCCTTCGCTTGTAGGGTGTAAAGAAATAGGTCCATTTGGTATTAAATAAAAGAGATTAACTAATTTATTTTGGAAATCCTTTGAAAATGATGTTTTATCAGTGAAGTCCTTTTTGAGATCAATTGAAAATACTAAGTTCGAATCTGTTCCTTCATAAAGATTCTTAATATTAGGGGTTATTTCTTTTAAAAATGCTTCAAGTTCATTCTTATGGCTCTGATCTATAAAGAAAATAGCATTGGCCTCCCTAGGAATCGCATTAGTTAAGTTCCCTCCCTCTAGAGAATTAATAAGAATATTAAATTTTGAACTTATTTTCCAGATTATTTCAGTTAATATTTTTAAAGCGTTCCCTCTTTTTTTGTTAATATCTGTCCCTGAATGCCCACCAAGTAGTCCAGAAATAGAGAGTTTTATCGCCCTCATATTCGGGTTGTTTACTAATTCTTTCTCGTAGCTTAATTCAGCCTTAAAGACCCTTCCTCCAGCACAACCAATGGTAAATCTATTATCTTCTTCTGAATCAAGGTTTAACAAATATTTTCCACTTATCAAATTCTTATCCATTTGACTTGCACCAGAAAGTCCTCTCTCCTCATCAACTGTGAATAATAAATCTAAATCAAGAGCATCAAAAACTAGGCTTCCATCATGTATTTTTTTCATAATCGCTAGCTGATATGCGATCCCAACACCATTATCTGCACCCAATGTTGTACCTTCAGCAGTTAACCATCTCTCGTTTTCAATTTCAATCGTTTTTAATTTTAAGGGATCTTTTGAGAAATCATGTTGTACATTTTCGTTTTTTTCACACACTATATCCATGTGGCTTTGGAGTACGACTCTTAATTTATTACCTTCAGAGCCTCTATTTGAAGGAATTCGTACGACTAAATTTTTTATCATATCAACTTCAGTTTGAAACCCCAATTTCTCAGCTTCATTTTTAATATATTCTCTTATCTTATCTTCATAAGTCGAGCATCGAGGAATTTTCGTAATTTCATAAAAATATTGCCAAAATTCTAACGGCTCGCCAAAATCTTTTAAATCTTCCATAAATGTCGCTTCCAATGCAAATATATATATGAATTATTTTTTATTACTTATAAAAAGTAATATTTAATTCCTTAAAACATTATTAAAAGAGATAATTTAATGAGTAGTTGGAAAGATCTGTATTCTGAAGTCAAACGGCGTAAAATGGAAGCACTTGATAAAAAGGATGTTGTAAAAGCAGTAGAAAAACACGGTAAAATACTTGCGATTGAAGGTCGTTACGAACACCCTAGAAAGGTGATAGATCACATGTACGCCGCGAAGCATATCACGATTAAACCAAACGATATTATGAAACATAATTTAAGTGATTACGATGTTGTGTTGATCGGATGCCCCGGAGATAAAATCCCGCACTCTGCATTCCCAAAAATCAGCGAGTATGTGTCATTGAAAGGAGGATGGTTAATAACAACTGATTGGGCTATAAGACATATAGTTGAGAATATCTTTCCCGGTTATATTCGATGGAATCAACAAAAAACTGCTGATGCTGTTGTTGCGTGTCAAATTGTCGAACCAAATCACCCCTTCTTGGATGGTGTATTGAGTGAAATACAACAAGCTAAGTGGCAAAAAATGACAGCTAAAGATACAAAGAAAGCTGAATTTAAGTGGTGGCTTGAAAATAGGTCTTTTCCGATACAAGTTCTTAATCCTGCAGTTCGTGTTCTTATCCGGTCTTATCACATACAAAAGAAATGGGGCGAAGATCCTGTACTTTGTTACTTTGACCACGGAAACGCGGGAGGGCGTGTTATTCATTTGATATCTCATACGCACCTACAGAAAGGAGGTGCAAAAGGTAAATATGCTTCAGCTCTAATATTGACCAATATATTAGATGAAAAAGTATCCACGAAGATGGGAATAGCAAAAACACCCGCAAAAGGATATGTGTCCGATTGGGAACAGCCAGAAACTTATGTTCAACCACAACAAGCATCCCCCTCTGTGCCTAGTGATCAATACTTAAATCCTTCCACTCAAAACATGGGTTTAACAGGAACTGCCCAAATAGTTGAAATAGATGTAAATAGCACCGATTTTTCTTATGCTGATAAATGTAGTTACTGCGGATACGATTACGGCGAATATACAGGAAAAATATACAAGTGTCAATCATGTGGTACTACCTACCATGAAAATTGTCTTAATATGCAAATTAACGAAGGAACCTGTAAAAACTGCGGAAGGATTCTATTGTGGTAGTTAAGATGAAAAAGTTCTAGATCTTCCTTAATCTTTTATTTATCATAACACTAAGATATATCTCTACATATGTGGGTTGTGAGTATAATTCTTCGTGAAAGGCGGATTTCACGAACTTATTCTTTAAAAAAGCTATATAACATCAAAAAAATAATTTAAAAGTAATTTAAAATAATAAAAAAAAAAATCGCTAAAATATCTAAGAGGTTTTTGTGATTCTTATTCCTCAATAATCTCGATTACTTCCTCGGGACACTGGGTTTCACAAGCTCTGCAACCGACGCAATCATCTCTATTGTCTTCGATTACATTTACCTTTCCGCCTTCTGGTTCCCCGAAACATTCACTTGGGCAGACTTCGTAACATGTTCCACAACCAGTGCAACCATCTAAATCTAGCTTAATTTGAAAGCTCATTTTCGACTCCTTCTCTATTTTTTTTCGGAATTAAGTAATTTTTGTATTGATAAAATAATTACCATTGTTTATGAGAATTGTGTAAAAGATTTAAATTTCGTTCTTATTATAAGAAATGATCAAAGATAATTATCAGAAAATTTAGGAGATTTAATTCAAAATTGCAGAAAATATAAAAAAAAAAAGAATTATTTATTTCTTTGTTGCAAAAAGAATAGTATTGTATTAAGAAGACCACCGACAACCATTCCATAAAAACCTAATTCGGGCCACCATTCAAAAGCCATATAAGCTATTCCAAAAGAGGCAAGTGCAATGATTGCAAAGACCCAACTTAGTATTGCTAAATATATACCGAATTTTGTGATATCCATAGGAATGAATTTGTTAGGTAGCAGTTCGTTCAAAGCAATGACTATTTGAATCACGAATAGTATTATAATTATAATTTGCATTGTATAATCAAACCCTGTACTATATTCACAATCCAAACATGAATATCTATAATTGCCACCACCTAGATAGAAACCTGCGAAAGGACCAATTAATTCCGTTACAATTGCAATAACACTAAGAACTAAAATCAATATCGAAAAAGGATCAATATTTCTTTCTTCTGACACTTGTTTTCACTCAACAAATTTTTATATTAAATTTATTCTTAATTTACTTTTAATTTATTTATAATCATATTTTATTAAAAATTATATCTGTTTCATTTAATTAACTCTTAATAAACTAGTGTAAGTTAAACTGATAAAAGAATGGTTAGTATTAAAGAACATTGGGAGTTCTACTCCAGTGAAAAGATTCTTGGGATTGAAATTGGAGATGTAAATAATAACGGTCAAAAGGAAATTATAGGATTTACTAAATCCGGGAAATTATATATTTTTTCTCTAAATGGAAAAAAATTAACTGAATTAGAGATTTCAGAAAATTCCTCTCTATGGCAAGCGATGATACTAGATAATACAAACGAAATTATCACAGCAGGTTTAGATGGTCTGTTAAGAACATACAAATGTATCACCTCTTATGAATTAAATCCATTTTGGATACACCAATTTGGTGCTTCTATTAGCGGTTTTTTGTTTGACGATGTTAATAATGATGGTAACAAAGAAATTATAGCTTATTCTATTGATAAAAGTATGCGATGCTTGAATCCAATTGACGGATCCTTAATATGGGGGCAATTATTCGGAGATGGAATTGGAGAGGCTATTATATGGCAAGACACAAAAAATCCCTCCCTAAAAGAGATTATAGCGTGTGGAAATGACGGAACAATCCGTGTTTTTAAAGGAGAAAACGGAGAACTCCTTTGGTTTAAACACTTTAATGAAAAAATTCGGTGCGTATCATATATGAAATCAAACAGAAAAGAACTGATTGTCTGCGGTGGGGATGATAAAAAACTTCATGTAATTGATAAAAGTTCTCAAGAAGAATTAAAAACAATTGAATTTGATGACTTTGTATGGAGATGTTCCTCATTCAACCTTGAGAAGAAGTCTTACCTATTAGTCAGCAGCTATTCATTCGCTTTTTTTGATGACTCTATCGAAATTAAGGATATTGAATTTAGTTCAAAATTAATGTGTTTGAATTCGGAATTAGAGAATATTTGGGAGATTACAAATGTTAATGTGGAAACACTTATTCATATAGACACTTTCTCGATGACCTATGTCATTATTGGAACTACTAAAGGGAATATCTTAATCGTAAACGCTGGTTCTGGTAAAATTATTGCTGAAATTAACAAAAATTCCTGTGTTAACGACATCAAATATGATTCAGAGTTAAATATTCTTATTAGCTGTCACGATAACGGTTCTATATTCGCTTACTTTTTAGGTAAGTCTTAATTTTATTATTAGGATAAAAATATTCTAATTGATTGCTCATGTGTCGTATGTTCTTTAAGTGCTCTCTTGAACCCTTTCATTTGGATTACAATATTTTAAAAAAATATGTAAAATCATGCCATTGGCGCTATTTAAGGAAGTATGACCTCCTTGGACACCATGGATTAGGCTGGGGATTTGCTTATCTCTCTGAAAATGACAAAGAACTCGTTATAAAGCGAGATTTAGCTCCTATTTACCACGCAGACTGGAAAAATCTTGCTAAAATTAATACTCGATTCCTTTTAGTTCACGCAAGAAAAACGCTTCCTTGGAAAAAGAACTTAGGAAACGTACACCCTATTAGTATTAAAGAGAAATATCTCATAACTCACAATGGAATTATAAAAAAATTTCCAAGTATAAAATTAAAAAACCCAAAATTGAATAAAATTTATAATGAAACTGACTTAGATACTCGAAAATATCTTTGTTCAATTATCAACGAATTACAGGAAGGTAGAAATTTGAAGATTGGTTTAGAAAGCATCTTTAAAACCATCGAAATAGGTGCAGGTGCTAATGCTTTTCTTTTTAATTCACAAAGCTGCAATGTTATCACTAACCATAAAACTAATTTTAATGGGAGACACCATACACTTTTTTTAAGTAAAAATCATAACGATATTCTTGTAAGCACAACACCATTTACTGATAATTCTAAAGAAATTCCAAATCACTCCTTAATACAAATAAGTTTAGCCGATCTTAACATGAATATGGTGAAATTAGAATTCTAAAGTCATTAATAATATGAAAAAATATGCTATATTCATGAAATCCTTGAATAATTGGACAATAATTCATAAATTTTAGTTTAGGGCACCTAAAACTAACTGAAGAAAATATATTAAATGTCGCTTGCCATCGAAAGTAATACGATAAGAAAACTAATTACTGAATTTTCTTCGATGGATTTATATAAGATGAGTTATATATTATTAAGTGTAGGAAGCAATTTTGTATAATATAAACTCGATAATGAAATCGAATATTATTCGTAAAAAATAAGATAAAATTAGATGATTTATATGGTAAAGTGTCCTAAGTGTGGAGTTGAATATTCTCTTGGTCGGAAAATTTATCATTCATGTACTGATTTTGAAATTTTTCATGGGGCTATAGTATGCAATGATCGAATTTCTCGACCGTGGAATTGTAACCCTATTGAAGAATACAATCAACCTAAATTGGAAAAGGCTGACTTATTAAAGAATATTGAAAAACTTATTCAGGTTGTTAGATAAAATCATTCTATTAGTAATTTTTTATCTTTAATCAAGGGCTATACCTAATCAAGTTTTTCGCTAAGTTTTAGCAAGTTTAACTACTTTAAACCAGAAAGTACAAATGAATTCTACAATTATGTAAAATTCCTTAATATTTAATGGTTTATTTATAAAACAGTTTGCATGGAGATTATACGCTTTTATTAAATCTTCTTCGTTACTAGATATGGTTAAAACCACTACTGGAATTCGTCTCAAATCTCCATCTTCCTTTATTTCCTTTAATACATCAAGCCCACTCTTTTTAGGTAAATTTAAATCTAAAAGAATCAAATCAGGGCGCTCGACATGAGAATCTTTTTTAAATTTTTGTAAAAATTTTATTGCTTCAACGCCGTCTTTCACGACATCTAACTGGGATACTAATTCACTTTTTTGAATAGCTTCTTGTGTAAGGCGAATATCCGCAGGATTATCTTCAACAAGTAAAATCTTAAAATTATTCTTTTTTTTATTTACCATTACATTTTATTTCTCCGTTAATTGTTTTTAGCATTTTTAAGTAAAATGGTAAAGTAAAAAGTTGATCCTTTACCTAGTTCTGATTCTACCCATATTTGTCCACCATAGCGGTGAATTATTTTTTTACAGATAGGTAATCCTATGCCAGTACCAGGATATTCCTCTTTAGTATGTAATCGATAAAAAATATTATATATTCGATCAAAATACTGTGATTCAATCCCAATACCATTATCTTCTATAGAGAAAAGCCAACCGATATCTATTTTTTTTACTCCTATGTGTATTTTAGGTGTCTCCTCTCGTCGAAATTTAATAGCATTACTAATAAAATTTTGAAATAATTGCAAAAATTGAGTTTTATCTACTTTTAAAGTAGGAAGTTTATCATAAGTAATAATTGCGCCACTTTGTTTAATTGATTCGGACAAATTAAATAATGCATTTTCTAGAATCTTCTCGAGATTGTTCCACTTTGGTGGTTTAGCATGCGTGGTAATCCTTGAATATGCCAACAAATCTTTTATAAGTGTGTTCATTTTTTTTGCCCCATCTGTAATAAAATGAAGAAATTCTTTACCAGCTTTGTCTAAATTATCTTTATATTCATCTTCTAGAAGTTGAGAAAAGCTTATTATTGCTCTTAAAGGTTCTTGTAAATCGTGGGATGAGACATATGCGAATTGCTGCAAATCTTCGTTAGAACGTTGTAAATCTTCAATAATATTTTTTAAATCAAATTCTTTTTTTGAAATTTGTTCAGATAGATATGCGACAACAATTCCAACAAAGACTATCGATATACCTATAATCAAATCATTAATCGGCTCTGCATTGAAATAATCTTGTCTTATTATCAAATGAACAACTACTAAAACAGTAGCTAAAAATACCGGCACAATCAAACCTTTTTTTTTCCACCATAAACACGCCAATATTGAAGGAAAATAGAAAAGGTGAGCAATAAGAATGGTAGTTTTAAGTATTAATTCTAAGTATAAAACTAGTAAAGTTAAAAGTGGTATTAAAACCAGAATTGTAAAGATTTTCGTTCTAGCTTTTAGAAAGTTCAATTTCATTTTATTTAACTCTCTCTTTTTTAATTATTCATACAATATTATTTACTTTCTGTAAAAATTTCGATAAATAAATATTTTATAAGAATTATTAAACTATAAATATACATTTAAAATGAATATTATTCAATTAAAAGATTTATGCAATACATGGTGAATTAAAATAGAAACTCACAATATAGATATTTTATTAATTGAAGATAACACTACAGATGTTCGCCTGATACAAGAATTTTTAAAAAAAATTTCTGATTTTACTTATGAGTTAGAATCATTTTCACGCCTTATTGATGGTATGAATCGTCTTAAAACGAAAGACTTTGATATTATCTTATTAGACCTAAAACTTCCTGACAGTGATATGGAATCTACGATCGAAAAAGTGTTAAATCTAACTTCTGAACTTCCAATTATAGTTTTGACAGGTTTTGATGACCAAGAAATTGCTTTAAATTCTCTAAAAAAAGGATTTCAAGATTACTTAGTTAAAGGAGAGCTTAATGCAAATGTTCTAAAAAGAGCTATATTGTATGGAATTGAACGACATAAAATTGAATCTAAAAAAGTAAAAGAGACGGATATACAGATAGGGTTAGATGATAAGGATAAGATGATCCTTAACATATTACAAGAAAATTATAAAATATCCTACAAAGAGATAAGTGAAAAAGTGAATTTAGCAGCAAGTACAATACATAACCGCGTACAGAACATGATTAATGACGGAATTATAAAAAAATTTGATACCGTTATTGATCCAATAAAAGTAGGCTATAATACTATAGCTATTATTCATTTATTCGTTAATCCTTCAAAATTGAAAGATATCGTCCAAAAATTAATAAAATTTGATGAGATTCAGCTTTTAACCACTTCAGCTGGCGAACATAATCTAATTTTGAAACTTATTGCTCCTAATGAAAAAAGCCTTTGGAGATTTATTAACGAAAAAATTAAAAGTATCGAAGGAATTAATCCCGACATGAAAGTATCAAATTTCATAGATATCTTCAAAATGACTAATAAAATCTATTTTACACAAGGAAAATAAGAAAAAATTTTATACAATTAATAAATATAAGGTAGCATTTATCGGGCGTTATGGAAAAATTCCTCTTAATTCAATAGCTTTACTTAACCTTGATATCGCAATCATGTATGCCGCTATCCTTAAGGTAACCTTTTTCTCCTTTGAGAGAGTATAAACTTCTTCAAATGCTTCTAGTAGAACATTCTTTAATTCGAGATTAATTCGATCCAATTTCCAAAAATAACTATGAATATCTTGAATATATTCAAAATATGAAACGCATACACCCCCTGCATTAGCTAGGATATCTGGCACTACAATTATCCCTCTATCTTTAAGAATTTCATCTGCTTCAGGGGTTGTTGGACCATTTGCTCCTTCAATTATAATTTGACAATTTATATTATCCACATTTGATTCCGTTATTTGATTTTCTATGGCTGCAGGAATTAAAATGTCGCATTCGATCTCTAAAATTTCTTCATTATTTACGAATTCATTTTCCTTTTTATCAAATTCCTCTAATAAGTGATTTTGGTCTCTCCAATCGATTAATTCTTTTATATTCAGACCTCCTGCATCGTATAAACCACCACTAATGTCTGAAACTGCTACAATTTTAACCCCTTTTTCATATAATATTTGAGCAATATTTCCTCCTACATTTCCAAATCCTTGAATAACAACACTCAAATATTTAAGATTCAAGTTTAATTTCATGCACAAGGCTTCGAGGATAAAATATAATCCCATTCCTGTTGCTGTTTCTCTTCCAACAGAACCTCCAATTTCGATTGGTTTTCCGGTAACTACTCCTGGAACTGATTTTCCTTTTTGCATAGAATAAACATCCATGATCCATGCCATAATTTGGGGATTTGTGTTAATATCTGGGGCAGGTATATCGATATCAGGACCAATCATATTGATAATTTCTGCTGTATATCTACGAGTTAATCTTTCAAGTTCATTTCTTGAAAGTTTAGTAGGATCAACACACACCCCTCCTTTTGCTCCACCTAACGGAAGTTTTAACAAAGAATTTTTCCACGTCATCCACATAGCTAACGCTTTTACCTCGTCAAGAAAGACATCTTTAGAATATCGTATACCTCCTTTACCAGGGCCTCGAACTGTAGAGTGATGTACTCTATATCCTTCAAAAACCTCTAGTTTCCCATTATCCATAATAATTGGAATTGATACAATTAGGGATCGTTCAACTCTTTTAAGGTATTTTTTAATATTTTCATCTAAACCCATCTCTTTAGCGACTATATCAATTTGTTTTTTCGCCATTTCAAATGGATTCTTATCTATTTTGATTCTCTTTTTAATTTTGCGCGGGATATCAACTTTATCGGGTAGAATTATAGCTTTTTTATAAATAATTTTCCCTCTTTTGTATGTTAATTTTTGATTTTTTCGAATCTAATTCGTATTTATTATTAAAAGTTAAATAGATTAGATCAAGTATAATCATTTTATATATATAAATTATCAATAATAAATCTAACGAACTATCTTCGATTATTCCATAAAAAGACGAAAAATCTTCGAGAACATAGAAGTATAAGAAAAAATAATTCAACCCTAATTAATTTCGTTTAGAACCATAATTTGACTATTCTATACATATTGGATTGAAGATAACAAGTCCAATAAAACTGTGGACATCTTTAATTGTTTTTGAGTCCTTGATTTTTTTTATATGCTTAATACAGAAAAGATATGAAGACTGATTTAGAAAGCATCTTTATAAAAATTTAAATAGGTACTAGAGCTAATACTTTTCTTTCTAATTCCCATCATTTTAATGTCATCTTTAACCATAAAAATAATTTTAATGGGAGACACCATACACTTTTTTTAAGTAAAAATCATAACGATATTCTTGTAAACACCACACCATTTACTGAAAATGCTAAAGAAATTCCAAATCACTCCTTAATACAAATAAGTTTAAACGATCTTAACGTCAATATGGTGAAATTAGAATTTTAGAATCATTTGATTAAATTTAAAATAAAAAAATAAAAAGTTTTACAAATTCCTCTAAATTAAGAGAAAAACTCTTCGTATCTTTTTCCCATTCTTTTTTCCTATTTTTTATTTAAATATACTCGTCGATTTTTCGTTTAAACCTTAAATCTTGAAAAAAGAGAAGTGAATTATCATTATTAAATTAAAAAATAAGAAATGTTTTAGGAGGTGCTGAATGAAGAGAACCGAAATTTTTAGAAAGATGGTACGCTTTCTGACAATTTTGGGGGGTGCAATCGGTATATTCATTGTTTTTATGAAGTTATACGTAATTGAAAATGTAGAAGTGTGGATATTAAATTTAGGCGTTGGTAGCTTGATTTTCATCAATTGTGGATTTTTAATTGCCGGATTCACAATCGTAACTGGTTTAAAACCAGATAATCCGATTCCGTGGCATTGGATAACACTTGTGTCATTAGCAGCACTTAATCTGATCTTTATAAACCTTCTACCTGCAATATTGATACTTATTTCAGGTATATTAGAATTAGTTAAGGAGCTTTAGCAATGAAATTGAATAATGTGAAAAAATACATATTTTGTAGTAGTATCTTTCTTCTGATTTTGTGCTCAATTTTTTCAAGAATTGCATTCAACGATGACATTACAAACAAACCCGTTCTGATACAAGAAAAACTTGAAGACAAACAAAACAAGTTTGATTTAGAACTAAAAGTTTCATCCACGGATAATTACGAAACGATTGAAAGTATTTTCGCTCAAAAGTTAATAGACTATTCGCAATTAGGCTACTTTCCACAATATTACGAACCGTCGTTACAAGCAACCTATTACGCCCTCTATATTCTCGAGGCAGTTGGATTGTTGAACCAAATCGATCAAGGGCGCGTTTTAGATTACGTTATGTCGCTTTATAACGATGAAACGCATACATTCATGGATAAATACGCTTATAGATACTTAGATACGATATTTCCTAATATGTATAACCCTTATACGTCTGTTCTCCAAGTAAATTGCTACGCAGTTCTATCTTTAGATATCTTAAATAGGCTATATATGATTGATGTTCAGGATTCAATAAATCTCATTTGGAGCTGCTTTAATCCAGAAGGAACTGAGAACGGATTTATAGGTCAACCCTACGATCCAACTTTATCTTACGGGTTTAAAACAGCCACAATGGATAATTCTTTTTACGCGATTACCACGCTCGAATTACTAATGAACGATTGGAGCGGTTACGATCCGGAATTGGCCAGCCTAGTTAATTTTATAAACGGATTACAGGAGGATAGCTCAACTAGTTACGATTTCGGGGGATTTTACAACGAACATGACCCGAGTTTAAATTCTCTTGCGATGTTTAGTGAGGTAAATTTGTTAGCTTCTTATTATAACATAAAAACCCTGAGTGTGTTAGATTTAGTCGACACCATCCAATTAAGTAATTTTCACCAGTATTTAACAAAATTATATGACGCCACCAGTCACTCTTTTCAAATGTTTGATGGAGCTTATAACATGCTTAATGTAGTCGGGACAGCTTTGGGACTTGAATTGGCAGATGTCACGGGGTATACTGGGTTGAATCAAAACGAAGTCGTTAATTTTATACTTTCGAATCGAAACGCAATTGGAAACTGGGATTCGTCCACTCAATACGATTATCACGAGTTAATAGACACCTATCAAATAGTGAGGAGT
>JAEOTS010000042.1 GCA_016839745.1 Promethearchaeota archaeon | reverse complement strand
TCCCTAAAATAGAAAATATACTAAAAAATATTGAAAGTTTAATACTTGTTCTTTTCTGTCGTAAATAAGTAATAAATCCGGCTAGCGATGAAAAAAGAATTACGAATGTACTCGTATCTACCGCTATGTTAATAGGGAATAAAAAGAGCAAAGTCATGAAAGATACGAAGAATACCCCGCCTCCAATCCCAGCAATTGTAGAAACCATACCGGATAAAATACCAAGTAAAATTAGTAAAAAGATAAGATAGAAAGATAATTCCATAGACGATAAAATAGTATATTTATCATAAATCTTTTTAAAAATAAAAAAGAGAATTAGCTTCAAAAATTAGAAAGAAAAATCAATATTAAATTATAAAAAAGTTATTAAATTAATAATATAAAATTTAAAATTTAGTCACTTATCATTTATGCCCGAATCTAACGACGATAAACTAATTGTTGCACTAGTAGTATGTTCTCGTTGTGGAAATCCTTTCATGATTAAAAAAGGACAAAAAAAGACGGGGAATTTAATATGTGATAACTGTATTAAATTGGAACAAAAAAAAAAACTGTTAGCAGATTCGGTAAAAGAGTCTCAAAAAGAAATAGAAAACTCAATTAAAGGTTATAAATCATCGTTAAGAGTTGCAAAATCTCAACAAATAAAACAAATCTACTTTGAAAAACTCAAGAAAACATCTGAAGTATTAACTAGATCTGTCGAGCTTCTTAAAAAAATTGAGGAAACAAACGATGAAAAATATATTGAAGAATATAAGAAGCTATTTGATAAAATGAAGGAAGATTACGAAGAAAAATAAAGACACTGTCGTTTACGAAAAAAATAAGTCATTTTCATTATCTTTTTTTGAAGAGAGTCGTAATACTTTTTTAATCATATCAATCCAAATCCTTAAAATTATGTCTCCCCAAGACATTAACTACAATCTCGATTAAATAAAAAATCTTTATTATTCTAGTTTAATTAAGTATAAATATTATTTAAACAAAATATTTCGAATAAAAATTAAGGATATTTGATATAAAATGCCGCTCGCCCAAATATCTGTTTTCCTGCCTAACACACCCGGGCAACTAGCTAATTTCTTCGAATACCTGATGGATAATAATATTTATATTAGATCCGTAACTGTTGCCGAGACAGAAGAATATGGATTAATATTACTTTTAGTTGATCAGTTTGATAAATGCATTACTCTTATAGAGGATAGAGAATATTTACATTCAGTAACGGAAGTTGTCGCTGTTAAACTTACAGATAACATCAGCCAATTGTACGAAATTGCCAAAACACTCGGAAATAATAACATTAATATCGAATATTTATATACATTCGCTGAAAAATCATCAAATGCTAACACTATTGCTGTTCTAAGATTAGATGACAATGAGAACGGAATCAAAGTTCTGAGCCAAAATGGATTCACGATTCTTGAAAGTTTTAAATAGCTCTTTATATTAGAAAAATAACCTGAAAAAGCAGTATTCTATTCTAATTCGTCTGGAACTTTTGTGACCCATATCTTCATTACAATCTTATGAGATAATTTGCTTATTATTTTTTTAATTGAAATAGACGCACCTAATTTAGGATACATCAATTTTAAAACCAAACCAATTAAAATTACTACTAAAATTATGTAGAATATTGATGATAAAGTATCCAACATTTTAAAAAACAGAAAATACAAGAGATTATGGACGAGATAAATTGTTAAGGAGTAGAAAGAAAAGTAAAAAATGAATTTATAGTTTTTTTTTGTCTTTATTATTTCGTATTCTTCAATGAGAACTAAAACAGAAAACAATATAAGACTAAATCCTATAGTAGAGATTATTCCATAAAATGTAGGCAAATTTAAGAAGAGAAACGAGTTTACTATAACAATGAATGTTAGTAAAATGCCACCGATTAAGATTGAGGGTAAAATTAACCTTCTTTTTATGAGGTTTAACTTCTTTTCTCTGCTTTCCTGATAATACATCTCGTAAATTACATCACCCACCACTGTTCCAAATAAAAAAACAGCGAAAGAAGACAAAATTGGATGCAAACCAATAGGATAATATAGTAGACGATATAAAAATCCTAACAAATTAGCTTGTCCCTCGAAATCTTGCAAGAACGATAAGATTACATAATTCATAACCAGGAACACTACACCAAAGGAAAATCTCGTCTTTTTGGAAGTGTTTAACAAAGGTGTTATCATTATTAAAGAAAACGCTAAAGCAAGTAAAAAAAACCAGCTCCAGATTTCAGAGGGATTTGATTTAGATATTGCAACGACGCTATTATAAAGCAGCGCTACAACTAGTAAAATAAAACCCCTTACTAAAAATTCTCTCTTAATGTTTTGATTCTTTGTAATTTCTGAAGATTCTTCTCTTAATCCACCTGTTTTATAAAAGAAATATCTACTAATTCCAGAAATAAACTGAAAACTCACCCAAAAACCATACTGTGTAACAAAAATTGGAACATAAATAAATGATATAGAATCTCCAGATAACCACCACTCAGTTAGGTGCATCCATAACATAACAATAACAGAGATTCCACGAAAATTATCAATACTTTTTAGTCGTATCATATTTTGGATTTAAGAAATTATTGAAGTAATAAAATTTAAAATACTTATTATCTAGACGATTTGATATTTAAAAGTTAGTTTTCTATGAATTTATTTTACGATTTAAAAATTTCTTTCTATTAATTAATAAATTTATTGCGTAAGCCGCTTCGTGTGGTGTGTAGAAAATTGGAACTTTTTCTTTCTTAGCTAATTCTTTTAATTCTTCAAAACCTTCGCTAAAAAGGAATAATGGAATCAATGGTTTTTTTCTTCCTGTTTCATTCCAAGCTCGGATTAGTCCACGAAAATGTTCGTCAGACTTCATCCCTAGAAATGGAGGTATTACAACACTCCCTACAACGATGTCTATTCCCGGATCTTCAAACATTTCTCTGGCAACATTATAGTATTGCCGTTCCTCAGCAACTCCTATCATATCGAGGGGATTTATCTTTTTAACTAATGATATCAAATGAGGTGAAATCTTTTCTTTTAGCGTGTCAGAGAATTCTGCAAGCTTTAAATTAAATTTATATACATTATCGCCAAAGAATACTGCATTACCTCCACTATTAGTAAGAATTCCTACATGTTCTCCCTCAGGGGGAGAAATAAATGAAATAGTTTTAATAGCAGATATAAAATCAGAGACATTTTCACACATAATTGCTCCTGCTTGGATCATAGCAGTTTTGAAAATCCTATAATTCGAAGCAATGGAACCAGTATGACTATTAGCAGCTAACATCCCTGTAGTGGTTTTCCCACCTTTTAATACAATTACAGGCTTTTTAGGAGCAATTTCTTTCAGTTTTTCATAAAATTTTCTACCATTTGAAAGAGTTTCTATATAGATACAAATAATTTTAGTGTTTGCATCGTGAGTAAAAAAAGAAAGGAATTCATCAAAAGTTACATCAACACCATTACCAATATTTGCAAATTTGGAGCAACCAAAAACATCTCTTTCCATTTGATAAAACACAGCGCACCCAAAAGAACCAGACTGGCTTATCATGCTTACATTACCTTGCGGTGGTGTTTGGATAAACGAGGCATTGAGTCCAATATCTACATTCTGTATTCCTACACAATTAGGACCGATTACCCGAATTCCCGCTTCTTTACATTTATATACAATTTTTTTTTCTTTTCTTTTTCCCTCTTCATCTATTTCTCCAAATCCTGAAGTAACAATTATAATACCTTTTACTTGTTTCTCAATACATTGATCAATAACGGAGTCTACAACATTTGCTGGCACTAAAATGATTGCGATGTCTATCGCGTTAGAGATGTCTAAGATAGAATTGTAGGTATTTAAACCTTCTATTTCTTTGCTTCCATGAGAAACGAGATATACTTTGCTTGTTAAATTCTTATTTTTCAGAACATTATTTGTTACTGCATTACCGAACTTTTTTGGATCTGCTGTAGCTCCTATGATAGCAATAGATTTAGGATAAAAGAATACAGAAAGCATAAATTTAGGCATCTACCTCGTATATAGCATTTTGAATGCATACATCAATGCACACTTTGCAACCCCTGCAAACTGACTGCTCTATTGATACTTTTTTGACATCCTCACTAAAATTCAACGCCTGACAACCAAACTTATTAACACAGATTAAGCATCCAGTGCATTTCTCTTGATCAACTTTTATGGTAGGAGGTATAATTTGTTGATCTCGAAATTGATTCGATTCGACTAAAGAACACAAATGCCTAGAAATGAAAACGCGAACGCCTTCTGCTTTAACTGCCTTCTCCAATTTTTCTACTGTTTTATTTAAGTCGTTAGCATCTTCTACCCAAATATTCTCTGAAGAAACGCCACAACCTTTGACTAGGTCTTCTAAAACAACGCGGATACCAGGCTCTTTTGTGATGGTGATACCAGTACCAGGATTGTCTTGAAAACCAGTCATGCTCGTAGATCTATTGTCTAAAATAACAACCAACATATTATTCTTGTTAAAAACCGCATTTATTAAAGCAGGAATTCCCGAATGAAAAAATGTCGAGTCTCCTAAAATGGCTAATACTGGATTATTTTTACTTTGGACCTTAGCAATTCCGTTTGCTAACCCAATAGAACCTCCCATACACACTTCTGTATCAATTCCCTCCAATGGCTTGTATACAGCTAATGTATAACACCCTATATCTGAAGAATTAACGAATTTAGTTTTCATCTTCTTTTCAATTTGCTTAATAGCGTAAAATGTCGCTCTATGACCACAGCCTGGGCACAAAATAGGAAGTCTTGGTGGAATTATCATCATTTCATCAGGTACTGGGACTCTTTTATAAGAAAAACCCATCAAGCGAGCAATATTTTCTAGATAAATTTCACCGGAAAACTCTCCGTTTTGTGGAAAAATATCTTTCCCATGAATTTTCACCTCTTTAGAGAGCCCTTCCTCGTATGCGATTTGTTTTAAAATATTTTCAAGAAACGGTTCTAGTTCCTCAACCACCACAATTTCGTCTGAAGACGCAAATAGTTCTTTAATTAATTTTTTGGGGGGTGGATACACTAATCCGAGTTTTAAAATCGATACCTTTTTTCTAACCCCGTAAAAATTAAGAGCATCTAACAATTGAGAGTATGGTACTCCCGCTGCTACAAATCCATACCTAACACCGTTAATTTTTGCTCCTGATAATTGAAGCGAATTAAAAGGAAAATCATCAGCAAATTTGGAAATTTCATCTAATCTTTCTAACAACCTCATACGTAATACTCTCGAGTGTGAAGGTAAACATACCCATCTAGAACGATCCCAATCAAATCCATAATCACGATTCATAAGGTTCACATCTCCAAGAACTACATCTCCTCTCCCGTGGTTTAATCTGGTGGTAGTGCGAAATAATACTAAGGATTGGTATTCCTCCGAAAAATCAAAAGCATATTTTATCAAATCTTTTGCTTCTTGTGGAGTAGATGGTTCAAATACAGGTACCAACGCATGTAACCCAAAATATCGATTATCTTGTTCGTTTTGAGAAGAATAACAATTAGGATCATCTCCCGAGATCAGCACCATACCACCTCTCGCTCCCGCATAACAAGCTGTCATAAAAGCATCTGAGGCAACATTTACTCCAACATGTTTCATAACCGCGACTGAGCGCACATTTGACATAGAACCTCCATACGCAACTTCAAAGCCTACTTTTTCGTTCACACTCCATTCTAATTTAAGATGTGGGAAAAATTTCTGCATTTCAGCTAATGTTGGTAGTATCTCAGACGAGGGAGTCCCGGGATAACCAGCACCAATTACTACGCCCGCTTCTAAAATCCCCCTAGCAATCGCTTCGTTCCCCAACATAATGATTTTTTTTCCAGACTCTTCATCAGCAAAATTTGGTCTACTCATTAAAATTCCTCCTAATTTTTATCCCATTTTCAATTCCAAATTTAAACGCTTTCCTGTTTATATCGTGTAATTTGGTAGGGAGATAACTTAAGATAGCTTTCTCGAGCGTTTCCTCTTTAAGTGGTAAAATTTCTAAACCAATTAGAGCTCCTAACATTACAACATTCATCGTTCTAGGATTCCCCAAATCTGTAGCAATTTTAAAGCCATCTATAAAAAATATATTTACCGATACATTCTTCAAGAAACCGTGAATTTCCATTAAGTTTGGATAGTCTATTCCCATTTGGTGAATCATTGGGGGAACTGTAATGTTCTCATTAATCAAAAAAACAGTTTCTGGTCCAGCATAATTGAAAACCCTTACAGCCTCACTCGCCTCAAAAGCCATGATAGTATCAGTTTTTCCTCTTGGAATAAGTGGACCTTCTACTTCAGTTCCAAAACGAAGATAAGACGCAACCGAACCACCTCTCTGGGCCATACCATGAGTTTCTGCGGTCCTAACTTTATAATCATCTAACAAAGCTGCATAAGAGAGAATTTGTGATGCCCGAATTACTCCTTGACCTCCTACTCCTACATTTAATAAATTATAACTTTTGATTTCCATGATTAATTATCGTTAAAATTAAGCTTTTTTCTATCCTCTTTAGTTTTTCTTAATCTCTTAAATTTAATTAAATTATTCGTTAAGATAGATAATGGGAAGCTAATGGGAAGCTCCCATTAATTTCTAAATATGGATTCAGAGAATTAAAGAATAAAAATTTAATCTGAAACTAGGGTTTCTATTAACAAAATAAGATTTTTGCTATACAATTTTAGGCAATACGAGAAGCGTATAGTCGAAAAAAATGAAAAGTAGTCTTTAAGCCAAAAAAGGTTTGTCTCTTGAATGATTTCATTAATTAAATTTATTATTAAGTATCAAATTTAAAATTTTTATTAATTAAATTAAAGATAAGTCGTTAATCGCTCTTAAAATGAAGAATTTATGCTTATTAAGAACTTAATAAATTTGGATTTTGATTTTGTAGTAGCTTATCGATCAAAAATTTTGCTCACAAATTTGGTTAATTTTGATTGAATAAAGTGATTTAGGTCTGAAGAAATTCGAGAAAAACTTTTTTTTTAAATTAAATCTATGAATTATCTTAGCAGTTATTTTTAAATTTAAGATTAAATAATTAAAGTAAGAGAGATTTTATTTCAAATATGCTACTATCATTTAAATTTATCAAATATTCAAATAGAGCGTTTCAAATTTTAGCCGATTATCGATAAATTTAAATTATCGCAAATCTATATTATGTTTAGAAAATTTCGATTTTCTATCTTGTAGTGGAATGTTTCGATTTTAGCCCGTAATTTATTCCTCCACGAATGAGTTTTTCCCGCTAAAAGAAATTGCATTCCATTACTTTTTTTTTTAATTCCACTATCTTCTATCCTATTTTAGGATATATTTTTTGATTATTTATTCAACAATCACATTTTTGCAGTATTTATAGAAGAAATCATTTAGCTGTGGTAAAAGAAATTAAATAGTTTTAAATGATAATAGCATCCCAAATGTGTATTCTTAATAATAAAATTCGAATAATATCTTAATTATTTATAATCTTATATTATTTTTTTATTTGTTAGTGATAAATATTCTATTTGTTAAAAATCAAATCCAACAAAATATAAGAGAATAAAGGATTTTAATTTTCCAAATCATCAAAATCTCAAACCTCCAATCATAATAGCAACAAAAAAGTTATTTTTTAGAAATCATTTCGGAAAGAATCAAGAAACATTTAAGAGAAGAACAATCATAAAATATACTTCATAATTTATATATTAATTAAAAATTTGA